>CAJBRY010000092.1 GCA_903958085.1 uncultured Geobacteraceae bacterium | reverse complement strand
GTACCTGATGGCGTCTCCATAAAAGCTGATGCGACTGGCAAAATAACTGACGGAGTAATCACAGGATCAGCGACTGCACCAACCGGAAATATTGATGGCAAATATTCAGCGATAGAAAAGCAGGTAACTTTAGGCTTCATAACTGTTGGAGATATTGCTGCTGGCGACCTTGCGACTATAACCATAGACCTCACAGCTGGAACCGCTGCCCCAGCTGCAACAGCATTCACGATAATCAGCAGTAAATTGAGTGATGCGGATGGTGTAGAGGTGAGCGGGGTTTCTCTGGCTTTGCGGTAGGGTATTAAGAAAATATGTGGTTTACTCCGGAAGGGCATTTCGCAAGGCTATCCTTTAATAGGGTTTCTTTTTGTCGTGTTACAGAATTAAATTGCCTTGCATTTAAGGCTGATAGTGTTATTATTCCTCGCCATAGCGCTGAGCACTGGAACGAGGAAAGGCAAACATGAAACGAATTATTGATGAGCATCTGCTTTCATGGAAAAGTGAAACGAAACGAAAACCACTCGTCATTCGTGGTGCGCGTCAGGTAGGTAAAACCTTCTCTGTCAGGCAATTGGGCGGCATATTTGACCATTTTGTTGAGGTTAATTTTGAGAAAGACCGCCGACTTGCCTCGCTCTTTGCCGGTTCTCTTGACCCCAAAAATATCTGTGAAAAACTGTCGGCTTATTACCAGATTCCTGTTACGCCGGGCAATACGCTACTGTTTTTTGATGAGATTCAGGTGTGCCCCGACGCTATCCGTTCCCTGCGTTTTTTCTATGAAGATTTTCCCGAACTGCATTTGATCGCTGCCGGTTCGTTGCTTGAATTTGCCCTGTCGGAAATTCCGTCGCACGGAGTAGGTCGTCTTACCAATCTCTTTATGTATCCTCTTTCCTTTGAAGAATTTCTCAAAACATCAGGTTATGAGGCGTTGTGCGAACTCATTCATACCGCAACTCCGATCAAACCTCTTGATACTGTCTTGCATCTTAAACTGCTTGATATTTTGAGGGTTTTTCTTGTTATCGGGGGGATGCCCGAAGTTGTTGCACATTATCTGGAAGAGCGAAATATCACGGCATGTCAGCATATATTGGATGACATAATCCTGACAATGCGGGACGATTTTGCCAAATATCGAAAACGTGCCCCTCTTGGTCGACTGGATGAGGTGTTAAACGCCATACCGTTTCAAGCGGGCAATAAATTCAAATATGCCACCATAGATTCCAATGTAAAGTCAGCAGTATACAAAGATTGTCTCGATATGTTGCTTCAAGCTGGTTTGGTTGAAAAAATCAATAACACAGATGCGCGCGGAATTCCGCTTGGGGCGCAGATCAAGCCAAACATGTTCAAGACGATACTGTTTGACGTGGGGATTCATCAGCGGATACAGCGCAATGACATCACCCCGTTTCTCATACCTCACAATGATAAAGATATAAACAGGGGTGGAATTGCCGAGGCCTTTGTTGGAACCGAACTGCTCAAATATGCTGATCCACACATTCCTTCTTCGCTCTACTATTGGCATAGAGAGTCAAAGAGCAGTAATGCGGAAGTGGACTATGTCATTCAAAAGGGGATGGAAATAATTCCGCTTGAAGTGAAATCAGGGACGAAGGGTCAGATGCAGAGCCTCCACCTGTTTTTAAAGGAACGAAATCTGCAGAAGGGAATACGGATATCTACAGAAAATTTTGCAGAGTATGGCACAATTAGTACTATTCCGATGTATGCAGTTAGCCGGATTTATGGATAAGAACTTGAACAGGTTACACTATGATTTTATTATCACAGTGTTGTTTGCCGTGTACCGCCGCCCGCCAGTACAATCAGCTTGATTGTTATATCTATAATTTCCTCAACCCTCTTCTCGTAATCCTCCGGCGCCAATCCAACCGAAGTCATCAGCCAGGGGGTCATGGTGGCAAAACCGAACAGTGCGGCGTTGATGTAGGCGCTGACAATTTTCGGATTCATGGCCGGCTGGTCGTGCGGCTGACACTGTGCCTGCATCCCGGCGATAGTTGCCGCCATTTTCATGGCCGGTGTGGATATATTCGGGTCAAGCATTTTTTCCGGTTCGATACCGGTCAACTCTGCCCTCGTAATAAGCACGGCAAAATCCCGAAAGCGCTCCATGCCGCCCCGCAAAGTTTGGCGCATGCTTTCCAGGTCAACATCGTCCGTCCCGGACGGAACCGTGGGGGGGGGCGGCCATGACCACGTCTATCTCATGTTTGATGATCTCGGCGACCATATTCTCCCGTGTGCCAAAATACTGCTGCACCAGGCCATGGCTGATTCCGGCAGCGTCGGCAATGGTGCGGATGCTGACCGCCGTGATGCCCCGTTCGGCGAACATGCGACGCGCTGCGTTAAGGATATCGCCTCTGGTCTGCTCTGCGTTGCGTTTTCGTGTGCTCAAATGTGCCTCGTTTGAATGAAGTGGCTTTCTTTACTACAGGTGTTGACAATATTAAGCAATAACTATACTTTTGTATAGTTATTGCTTCTGTAGTAACCGAGACATCCAATCAATATCTATTCAACCAATAAATTACCCTCATCGGAGGTTCCTATGTATATTTCATCCATGTTCCACGTTCGCTCCATCCTGCGCTGTTCCATTTTGCCCTTGCTGACCCTGCTGCTGGTTTTCTCCTGCCTGGCGCCTCCTCATGCCGAGGCGGCGAAAACAGTCGTCAAAACCATCTCAACGGGTGACTGGTCCAACCTCTGGGACATGGCGGTCAACCCGGTGACAAACAAGGTTTATGTCAGCGATTACCAACACGGCAATATAGTCGAAATCGACGGCGCGACGAACGCAACCACAACCATCGGCGGACTGAGCGGCCCCGGAGGGGTTGCGGTCAATCCGGCGACCAACAAGATCTATGTGACTAATCTTAACGATAGATCCGTTGCAGTTGTCGACGCTGCAACAAGGAGAGTCGAGGAAACGGTTTATGTAAACGATGTGCCCGAAACTCCTTCAGTGGTGGCCGTGAACCCTGTTACCAACAAAATCTATGTGGGCGGGGAATGGCGTTCCCATATCAAGGTCATAGACGGCGCAACCAACACGGTAACCGCAACCATTCCCGTAGGGTATCAAGCTGGGGCGCTGGCCGTGAACCCGGTTACCAACAAGATTTATGTGGCTTGCGGCGATACCAGTACGCTCTATGTAATTGACGGCGCTACGAACGACACAACGACCATCACTGTCGGCAGCGGACCAAGCGGCGTTGCGGTCAATGCCGTGACCAACAAGATTTATGTGACCAACTACGACGGCAACACTGTCTCGGTCATCAATGGAGCAACCGGCACGGTTGAAGCAACGGTACCTGCCGGCACCAACCCCTGTCAAGTTGTCGTGAATCCAGTAACCAATAGAATCTACGTATCGAATCGATTCAGCAACAATGTGACGGTAATAAACGGAGCAGATAATACGGTGGCGGCTACAGTGCCATCTTCTTATGATCCGTGGACTGTTGTCCTGAATGCAGTCACGAACGAAATCTACGTATTGAACAGAGCATCGGATACCGTCACTCTGATTGATGGTGCTACCAACAGTGCCAGCACCATTGCCGTTGGCAGTTACCCGACATGCGCCGCAATAAATCCGTTGACGAACAAGCTTTATGTCGCGAATACCAGTGATAACTCGGTCTCCGTCATCGACGGTTCGGCGGACACAACCGTCGAAACCACCATTTCGACCACCTCGCTGCAAGATGTTGCCGCGAACCCGGTTACCAATAAGGTCTATGTGGCCGACCCGAACGACAATTCCGTCCATATCGTCAGCAACGGTGCTCTTGTCGGAAAGGTCAGCGACGCCCTGTTCAATGATCCCGTTACTGTTGCAGTAAATCCCCAGACGAACAGAGTGTATGTTGCCAATCAGGGCGACACCAACATTGTGGTAATTAATGGCGCTACTGATGCGGTACTTCAGGCAGTGACGGTGGGATCGGGGGTATACAACATTGCCATCAACCAAGTGACCAACCGGATCTATACACTCAATGAAGACGACCAGACCGTGAGCGTCATCAATGGCACTACCAATACGGTAGAGTCCACCCTCAATCTTGCCAGCTATATTGCCACTCTTTTCCCTGGGGCGACACTGAACACCGTGGAGCACCTGGTCGTCAACCCGGTGACGAACAGGGTTTATGTCACCCTGACGCTTGCTCCCACGCCATACAATGGCAAGGTCGTGGTTATCAACGGCGCGGTTAATGAGTTCATGGCAGCGGTGACTGTGGGAAACGGCACGGATATAGTGGCGGTGAACAGAGCGACCAACATGGTGTATGCCGCCAATGGGTACAGCAACACTGTCTCGGTGATTGACGGCGCCACCAATACGGTGGTGGCAACGATCCCGGCCGGGAGCGCCTCTATCGGCGTGGCGGTCAACCAGGCTGCCAACAAGATCTATGTGAGCAATTATGACAGCGCTGATGTTACCGTGATCGACGGAGCCACCAATACGCCCCTGGCAACGGTGACGGCGGGAACAAACCCCCTGCAGATGGTGGTTGATCAGGCGCTGAACAGAGTCTATGTTCTCGGCAATAATACGGTTACTGTGATCGACGGGAGTTCCGATACGGCCGCCTCAACGATATCCACAGGGAACAGTTCTTACAATCTTTCGCTGAATTCGCTGACAAACAGGGTGTATGTGTCAAACGGCGATAGGAATTCCCTGCTGGAAATAATACCGCAGACAGCAAGCGCCAACGCCCTTACCTCAACCATCACTCCGCTCTCGGATAACAGCACCGCGAACCTGGCGACGACATTCACCATGAACGTGACCGGCACACTGTTGCCGTTTACGCCCACCTATGCCAACCACAAGATGCTCTATCAAGTAGACAGTTGGCAGGGAAAATGGTTATCAGCAATTCCTGGTGAAACAACTGGCACTGCTACTGGAGTAACTCAGGGTCTGACCACCGGAGAGCATTTTCTCTACGCCTTTGCCGTTGATCCGCAACTGACCGTGCCAGGTCTGGCGGGACCCATAACAGCCTACCGCTTCACAGTTACAGGCACTTCTCCAAAGGCGGTCACCGGCGCTGCAAGCGGCATCACCAGTGGCGATGCAATATTGAACGGCACGGTCAACGCCAACGAGACATCTCAGGCTGTCACCTTCGAGTACGGCACAACCCCTTCATTTGGAAGCTCTGTTACAGCTACCCAAAGCCCTGTATCCGGCACTGTTGACACTGCTGTAAGTGCCACTCTGTCAGGCCTTACAGCAAACAGCACATATTATTACCGGACAAACGCCGGTGGGGTGGTCGGGGCAACTCAAACCTTTACAACACTCCAGACATATACCATTACCTATTACGGCAACGGCAATACCGGCGGCGCGGCTCCGACGGCTGACACCTATGATTCGGGCGCAACTGCTGTGTTATCCGGCGCAGGAACGCTGACCAGAACAGATTACACCACGACGAAATGGAACACCTATGCAAACGGGAAAGGGACGGACTATGCCTTTGGCCTGACATTTGTGATCAACGGCAATATTGATCTGTATGTTGTCTGGACTCCAGGCTGGACCGGCACTGTTGTATATAACGGTAACGGCAACGACGGTGGTGACGTGCCAGCTGATGCGGCCACCTACAATCCGCATGTATTGGCCAGCGTGCTGGGGAACAGCGGCGGACTGACAAAAACCGGTTATGTTTTTGCCGCCTGGAACACAAAGGCTGATGGAACCGGCACGCCCTATTCCCCAGGTGCTCTTTATCCCGTTGACCATTCCGGTGTTAATACCTTGTATGCCATCTACGGACTACCGGCCACCATTACCTATAACGGCACCGGTAAAAATGATGGCACCGTACCGGTTGACGCATCCATCTACGCTATTGGTAGTCTGGTAAAAACCCTGGACAATACTGGCGGTCTGTCGAAAACCGGTTACATTTTTGCCGGATGGAATACAAATGTAGATGGCAGCGGAACGTCTTATCTGCCGAAATCAAGCATTGTACTCACAGCCTCTTCGAATACCCTCTATGCCAAATGGGCACTTCCTATACTGGCGAATGAAAAT
The DNA here is from genome assembly GCA_903958085.1 of uncultured Geobacteraceae bacterium. Classification (GTDB taxonomy): domain Bacteria; phylum Desulfobacterota; class Desulfuromonadia; order Geobacterales; family Pseudopelobacteraceae; genus JACRCG01. The sequence goes on along the minus strand of CAJBRY010000092.1, from coordinate 1,494 downwards.
TTTGACAATACGACTACACCTGATTTGCCATCAGGCTGGATCCAGACTCCACTGTATGACCCTGCATACTGGTTCACTAACAGCGGCACCTACAATCCTTCAGACTACGATGCGCACAGCGTGACTAATCTGATAGTTTTCAATTCCTACGATATTGATCCAGAAGAGAGCCCAGCCTCATCGGCTCTTATTTCACCCGTGTTTTCACTGGCAGGGATAAATAATGCCAAGGCCAGATTGTGGGTATACCGTGACAGTGAGTATACGGACACCGCTGACCGAGTTGAATTATATATCAACACCTCGCCGGAAAAACCGGAAACCGGCTCTCCGATCGGCGTAGTACACCGCGATACTTTGATGACACCAGCAGTATCAGAAGATGGTTGGTATCCTTATGAATTCAGCATTCCTGAAACATTTAATGGTGAAACCAACTATCTGGTCATTAACGGCATAAGCGAATACGGCAATGATGTGCATATAGACGACATCGCCGTGTATCGTATGCCCACCGAGACCTACGCAATCACCTATAACGGCAACGGCAGCACCTCCGGCACAGCGCCAGATGCCCAGACCAAAAAACAGGGAATTGACCTGACCCTGGCAACTAACAGCGGTAACCTCGCAAAAACCGGATTCACCTTTACCGGATGGAATACCGCAGCAGATGGAACCGGCACCACATACGCAGTCAGCTCAAGCTACAACACCGACGCAGCAGTTATGCTGTACGCCAAATGGACAGCACTACCCTCCTACACCGTCAGCTACAACGCCAACGGAGCTACTTCCGGTACAGTTCCAGAAGCTCAAACCAAACCCCAGGGGATTAACCTGACCCTGGCAACTAACAGCGGCAGCTTGGCAAAAACCTGGTACACTTTTGCCGGTTGGAACACACTTGCAAACGGCAACGGCACAAACTACACCGAGAATGGAACCTACAGCGGAAATTCGGCACTAACCTTATATGCCAAATGGACATCCAGCGACAAAACCGGTCCAACCTTGACGATTTCCACACCTGCCAATGGAGCAACAACCAACGACGCCACCGCCACAGTCAATATCACAGGCACGGTCAGCGACGGCGGAAGTGGAGTCAAGAGTGTAACCATCAACGGCAAAACGGCAATCATAACAAACAGCGGCAGCTTCACTGATGCCATCACACTAAATGACGGAGCAAACAGCATAATAACCATTGCCACGGACAATATCGGCAACACAACTACTGACACACGCACTGTCACCCTTGACCGCACTGCTCCAGCCCTGGTAATCACTTCACCAGCCGACCATAGTGTAATTGATAAAGCATTCGTAGAAATCACCGGCTATGACAACGATGTAACAGCAACCGTCACCGCCAGGGTAAACGGTGGTACGGCCACAGGTGTCGCCATGAGCGGAATAGACTTCACCGTCACGCTCAACCTGGTTTCCGGTTCTAACACCATCGACATAACAGCAACCGATCCGGCAGGC
>CAJBRY010000091.1 GCA_903958085.1 uncultured Geobacteraceae bacterium | reverse complement strand
GTGCACAGGAATGCAGCCAGTGCGGATTCGGCCTGAGTCTTTGTCAGCTTTGCTTTTTCTGCGATTTTTGCTACGAGTTCTGTTTTGGTCATAAATCCTCCGTAATGAAATTTTTGCACGTATATATACTCTGAATTAAGCAATGTCCACTGTTTATAAGTCCCTCACATTGTTTAGAACTTCCAGTCACGCCTTCTTCACAAACTCAGATTTCAGCTGCATTGCACCTATACCATCAATCTTGCAGTCTATGTCGTGATCACCAGATACGATACGAATATTCTTCACTTTAGTTCCTACTTTAACCACCAACGATGAACCCTTGACTTTCAGGTCCTTGATAACAGTGAGCGAATCACCATCCTTAAGCTCAGTGCCAAAAGCGTCACGTACAACGGCGTCAGATTCAGTGTTCTCTACATGATTTTTAGGCCATTCGTATGCGCATTCCGGGCAAACAAACATATCGTCATCTTCATAGGTGTATTCGGAGCTGCATGTGGGGCATTTGGGGAAATTGTTCATTATAGGTTCCTTTAATTCTTTGTTGTAACGTTCAGACTGTTCTACTTTCACGCGGCAGCTATTTCAATGCTTGATGAAAGTACCGTTCTTATATTCCTCGAAGGCAGTGTGTAATTCTTCCTGTGTGTTCATGACGATTGGGCCGCCCCAAGCAACAGGCTCTCCGAGCGGTTTTCCTGTTAGCAAAAGGATGCGAAGCGGTTCTCCACCAGCTGAAATATTTACAGATTCCCCTTCGCGTTCAAACAGCAGCACCGTTTCTTTCCGGTAGACGTTTTCAGTTTCATCAAAAGTTCCTTCTCCGTCCAGAATATAGGTAAATGCCGTATGCCCCTCCGGCAGTATATGGCTGTAGGATATGCCGGCAGGTATGCTAATGTCGAGCATCTCAGGTTCAATCACGATATCCCTGACCGGCCCCTGTACGCTTCCAACCGTTCCCGCGATCACTTTTATTGATATGCCTCCATCAATTTGCACCAAAGGTATTTCGACTGCTTTCACGTCTTGGTAGCGCGGTTTCATCATTTTGCTTGCAGCAGGCAGGTTGGCCCAGAACTGGAATCCCCACATGGTGCCGGTGGGACTTTTCTGTGGCATTTCCTGATGAATGATCCCACTCCCGGCGGTCATCCACTGCACATCACCTGCCCCGATTACACCGGAGTTGCCCATGCTGTCACCATGCTCAACTAGCCCTTCAAGGATATAGGTGATGGTTTCTATACCCCGATGAGGATGCCAGGGAAAGCCAGCAAGGTATTCATCAGGGTTGGTTGTGTGAAAATCGTCCAGCATCAGGAAGGGATCGAAGAGTGGCGCTTGATGATAGCCAAAGGCGCGCTTGAGATGGACACCAGCCCCCTCAATTGTCGGTACACTACGTAGTGATGTAGAAACTTTGCGTATTGACATGGTCAGACTCCTGTTATCTTTTGCAGTAGTGTCTGATATTGATGATTGGCAGAAATTGCTATTCGTATCATCTTACACCGTTGCCTTATGTCTGTCATTGGTCGAGTGCAAAAAAGTCTACTTTTTCACCGGCACATACGAGGGTTCAAATCCCTCTGATCATTTCTGTCGTAAAACACCTGTTTTATGACAGGCACTAACTTATCCATAAAATAAATGGAATTATACCGCAAAAAATGGCTGGTAAACCCTGTCGGATTAAGCGAATGAACGGATACTGCAATCAGGAGGTTTTCCGTATGCTTGTAGGTTATATGAGGGTTTCGACAGATGGAGATCGGCAGACAACGGCGTTGCAGCAGGATGCTCTGTTGGCTGCCGGAGTAGATGAAAGACACCTGTTTCAAGACAAAGCCAGTGGTGCCCGAGATGATCGGCCTGGCCTGGCAACAGCTCTAGATTTCGTTCGCCCTGGTGACTGTCTGGTGGTTTGGAAGCTTGATCGGCTTGGAAGGTCACTACAGCACTTGCTGCAAATTGTTAATGACCTGCGGAAGCGTGGCGTCGCTTTCCGAAGTTTGACCGAAGCGATGGACACCACCACACCACATGGAGAGCTTTTGTTCAGCATCTTTGGTGCGCTCGCTCAGTACGAAAGAGCATTGACACGGGAGCGAGTAATGGCGGGCCTTGCGGCAGCCAAGCGGCGTGGGCGTCAAGGAGGGAGACCACGCGCAATTGATCAGGAAAAACTGGATGCAATCGAAGAGGCCCTGAATAGTGGAATGTCAAAGGCTGCGGCCTGCCGGAATTTTGGAGTGAAGCGGTCAACTTTGATTGAGACTTTAAGGCGTGTTTCTAACTGATTGTTCTACATCGTTGGCCATGTCCCAATCACCAGAACGCAGTTCTCCAGTTTGATAAAATCGCTTCAGCAACTTCACATATCCAAGAAAGTCTTTATTTTCTGCGACCAAACGATTAACTACATCCCAGTCAACATCGGATCTTTCACGAGCTGGTATTAATATTCCAGACCCCGGCCGAAAGGGAGTCGAAACCGAGCAGGCTTTGCAGCAAAAAGGCGTGGGCCAGCCATTGGTTGAACGTGGCGCGAGCTGGTAT
>CAJBRY010000090.1 GCA_903958085.1 uncultured Geobacteraceae bacterium | reverse complement strand
GGTCGTTCTTTCCCCGTCCTGACACACATCCGGAGGCGGTTAAACAGAGAAGCGACAAAATTGTAGCATAAAAACAGTTGTTCATATATCGCTCAATCAATCAGTACGTAATATCCTCAAAATGTGTCAATCCTTTGAAACTACGGTAACGTGTCTGAATTTCGCTGTATTCAAGGCATTTCATCCGGTTAAGGCTGAAATCCTCTACGTTGAAAGAGGCCATAACGCTGCCGTAAATGATCGCCTGACGGAACCCTTCCTCTGACAGGTCGCCGGTATTTGCCAGATAGCCCATAAAACCACCGGCAAAGGTGTCTCCTGCACCTGTCGGGTCGAACACCTCCTCTAATGGATAGGCCGGTGCAGCGAAAATTGTATCAGCGGTGAACATCAAAACACCATACTCTCCCCGCTTGACGACGACTCTCTTACAACCGAGGGAAATGATCTGCCGGGCCGCTTTAACCAGATTCGACTCTCCGGTGAATTGCCGTGCTTCACCCTCATTAATGACGACAATATCAACTTTCTGCAGTACCTTTCGTAATGCGTCCGGCTTTGAGGAAATCCAGAAGTTCATGGTGTCACATGCCACCAGTTTCGGTTTTCTGACCTGTTCAAGAACATTCATCTGAAGATCGGGATCAATATTGGCAAGAAACAGATACTCCGCATCACGGTAGCTTTCCGGCAGGTTCGGCCGGAAATCCATCAGTACGTTAAGCTGGGTGTCAAGTGTCTGGGCTTCGTTTAAATCAAATCCATAGCGCCCGCTCCAATGGAAGGTCTTACCGGGGGAGCGCTGTAAGCCGGTAGTATCAATAGTACGACTGTGGAGAAACGTTACGTGCTCTTCCGGAAAATCTTCACCGACAACCGCGACCAATGAGACATCGGTAAAAAAGCTGGCTGAAGTGGAAAAATAGGTAGCTGAGCCGCCAAGAACATTTTCCCCTCTGCCGAAAGGGGTTTCAACCGTATCAAACGCCACTGTACCGACAACAACTATACTCATTCGTTTCTCCTGAATTATAAAATGATTGCACCTCGGTATGAGGAAAGAGGTTCAGGGTATGAATACTGCGCACGTTAATTCATGCCGCGTGGGGACCGCGAGATATCAAGGTTCACCGCGCTCTGCTTCTGCCGATACCATCACAAGATCGACCCGGCGATTCTTGGCGCGCCCTTCAGAAGTTTCATTTCCAGCCAAGGGTCGGAATTCGGCATAGCCGGTGGCCGAAATTTTGTTGGCTTCAATGTCGAAGTTTTTCATCAGATATTTCAGGGCATGTGTAGCGCGTGCTGTTGACAGTTCCCAGTTGGACGGGAACTGGCCAGTGCTGATCGGAATGTTATCGGTGTGTCCTTCGAGGCGCAGCGGGTTATTGTACTGGGTCACCGCTTCCGCAATGATATTGATAAGTTCATATGCCTCAGGCTTTATGTCAGCCTGGCCGGAAGCAAAAAAACCGATCTCCTTGAGGCTGACGATCAGCCCCCGGCGGGTAATTTCCAAAGATACCTTGTCTTTGGCACCCTGCCTGACAAGATATGCTTCAATTGCAGCTTTAATCTGGCGAAAATCCTTCTCTTCCGCCCGTGTTTTGCCGCGCCCGCTTTGAGGGCGTTCCATCGGAGCAGTTCTCATCTCCGGCTTAAGAGACGGGATTACGGTGATCTGCTGTGAGGCGATTACATTGATTTTGGGGGCCGTTGCACCGGCATTTGACATGCCGAATGATTCCTGAATGGACTTCATAACCTCTTCAACTTTTTTCTTGTCACTTTGGCCCATTGCATAGAGAACGACAAAAACGGCAAAAAGAAGCGTAATGAAGTCGGCATAGGAAACGAGCCAGCGTTCGTGGTTAGCATGCTTTTCCGGTTCTTTTTTAAGTGCCATGGCTGCCTAGTGTCCGCCTACGAAGGCCATCAGTTTCTGCTCAATGAAATGAGGATTTTCGCCATTCTGGATGGCAATGAGTCCTTCAAGGACCATTACCCGCCGTACCACTTCCGCTTTCATCCGTATCTTGAGTTTTGTTCCAATGGGCAGACAAATAACATTGGCGACAAGCAGACCATAGATGGTTGCAACGAATGCGACGGCAATACCGCCACCGAGTTTTGAAGTGTCGGAAAGGTTACCCATAACGTGGATTAGACCCAGAACGGCTCCAATGATACCGATCGTCGGCGCAAACCCCCCCGCCGATTCATAAAACTCGATTGAATGCTTGAAATGATCTTCGTACGACATGATATCTGCTTCAAGCGTTTCACGCAGTTTCTGGGGGTCAATGCCGTCAACTACCAATGAGATCCCTTTTTT
>CAJBRY010000089.1 GCA_903958085.1 uncultured Geobacteraceae bacterium | reverse complement strand
GATTCGTCAGAACGAATATAATCGCTGAAAACTAAAAGTCGCTCCTGTTGCCTGACTCCCATATTGGTTTCAAAAAGAGAACGGAATGCTTCTTCGAGATTAAATTTATCCATTTATCCCTGCCGCTTAAACATTTAGCGATCAAATGTTGATTAGGTTAAAATTTGCCTATGCAATGTTAAGTTCATATTTTCTATTTATTACTATCTATAGATTCATTACGCTGCATTTTTTGAGGAATATAATTGCAGAAAGGTTCCTCTTCCATGTAGTCGCTGTGCACGGCATCTGCCCGCGCTCGACACCCCCCGCAGACGTTAAGATACTCACACTTGCCGCATTTTCCTTTATACGATTTAAAATCACGTAGTTCGTTAAACAGTTCCGACTTTTCCCAAATATCTCGAAAAGGGGTCTCTTTAACGTTCCCTGAAGTGCGGTCAAAATACGAGCACGGCTTGACGTTACCGAAACAATCAATAAGGCATATAGATTGGGCGGCAATACATCCCTTCCCCCCCCCGGTGGAGAAGGATAAGGAGCGCCGTTCAAATTTGATTCCTTCGGCCTTCGCTTTCTGCGGTACGATTCTGTAGTAGTGCGGAGCACAGGTTGGACGCATCAGAATGTCATCTTCAATTTTTTCCTGTTGATAATGCCAATCCAGTATTTCCTCGTAATCCTCTTTTGAAATCAGTTCGCTCATAATATCTTCGCCCCGTCCGGTTGGAACGATCATGAACATGTACCAGGCGGTTGCACCTAAACCCTTTGCGGTTTTAAAAGTTGCAGCAATATCTGACTGGTTGCGTTTGGTAAACGAAGAGTTGATGAGGAACTTCTGCCCATTTCTCCGAAATAGTTCTGCCGCCCGCACAACACCTTCAAATGAACCTGGTGACTGCCTGAAATTATCATGTACATCGGCATTAGACCCATCAAGCGAGAGTGAAACCATTCTTATCTCAGCCTGCTTCATCTGCTGGCATATTTCATCAGTTACGAGTGAACCATTGGTCGCCATACACATTCTCAAACCAAGAGATGTCCCGTATTCGGCCAGTTCAAAAATGTCTCCTCGCAGTAGCGGTTCTCCGCCTGAAAGAACTACAACAGGTTTGGAGAAATCAGCAATTTCTCTGAGCAATTTTTTCCCTTCTTCGGTAGTAAAGTCACCTTCCGAAGAACTCAAATTGGAAGAACAGCGACAGTGAACACAGTGGAGGTTGCATTTCTGGGTAGTTTCCCATGCGATCCATTTTGGAACAAATTCAGAATTCATAAAACTCCCATAAAATATTGAGGTTGATTGTCGCATAGATCTAGAAAAATCGTACCTTAATGGCAAAACAAACTCAAGAATATATTCGGCCGGTTCAGGTTTGCAACGGATATGGATGCGAAAACAAGCGCTTGCAATCAATCAGAACGTATAGTAGTATGTCGCTCCCGCCGCCTTCAGCGGCGTTTTCCGTGACATAGTCCCTTCAAGGAGCATAATTCATGTTGAGTATCATGCGTAAGCAGAAAGAATCAATTGTCATAAAAATTGTATTTGTAATTATTGTCCTTTCTTTTATAGGTACAATGTTTCTCGTATGGGGAAAGGGGAGCGACGGACTTGGTGGCGGAAAAGGTGGATACGCTGCAAAAGTTAATGGAACAACTATTTCTCTTGAAGAGTATCAGAGTGCATATCAGCGTATCAGAAATATGTACCAGCAGATTTATGGCCAGTCTATTCCTCCTGAAATGGAGAAAATGCTGGGATTGAAAAAAGTTGCTCTTGATGGACTGATTGACAATTTCCTGGCAATAAAAGAGGCAAAATCACTTGGAATAAAGGTTTCAAAAGATGACGTTTCCGCCTCTATAGAAGCGATGCCGATGTTTCAAAAAGATGGGAAATTCAGCTTTGATCAATACCAGCAGGTATTAAAATCCAACCGAATGACTCCGAAGGATTTTGAAGAAGGTCAGGAATCAGAGGTGACCCTAAAAAAAGTTCGCCAGTCCATCAAGGATAAGGCTGTTGTTTCAGACGCTGACGCCTTGGCTCAATACAAAAAAGAAAACGACAAACTGGAACTTGATTATGTAGCGTACGCCCCTTCGGATGTAATTGCCGAAGTTAAACTGAGCGAGGCTGACCTGAACGATTATCTGCAGAAAAATTCTAATGATTTTAAAACGGCTGAGAAGGTCGCACTTTCTTATATTCTTCTTGATCCGGCATCCGTAGCAGCAAAGAATACCGTATCTGAAGATGAAATCCAGACTTTCTACCAGAAAAATATTGACCGCTGGCAGGGGAAAGATGGCATACAACCGCTTTCCGAAGTAAAAGAAAAGGTTAAGACCGAGGCTCTTAAACAGAAAGCTGCAAAGCAGATGTTTGAGCTTGCAGCCGATACTCTTTACAAAAATATCAAGTCAGGGGATCTTGGCTTGATTGCAGGCGAATTGAAGCAGAAAATTCAGGAGACGACTCTATTTGCTGCAAATGCTCCAGTAGTGCCTTTAATTGGTGAGGCGGCTGTCATCAAAAAAGCTTTGGAACTGAAACAGGGTGAACTGGGTGGACCGGTTGAAACGGCAAAAGGAATTTACATTATTAAAGCAAAAGAACGCAAAGCCTCCGTTGTACCGCCTCTTGCTGAAATAAAAAGTGCTGTTACAGAAAAAGCAAAGACTTCCAAATCAATTGAGTTCGCCAAAACTAAAGCGGAGGAAGCCGCCAAACAACTCTCAACTAATGCTGCTGTAAAAACTCAATCAACCGGAAGCTTCGGATATTCGGTGAAAGGCGATATTCCTGTAATAGGTGTTTCGCCTGAAATGGTAGAAGCTGCTTTCAAGCTTTCAGCAGCGCAGGCTCCGGCTACGCCCTTTAAGGTTGGGAACCGTTGGTATGCGATTCGGGTCAAGAATCGCATTGAAGCCTCTAAGGCACAGTTTGATGCAACGAAAGAAGAGCAGAAGAAGAAGATGCTTCCGAAAAAGCAGGAAGATGCTTTGACAGAATGGGCCAAAGGTTTGCGTGAAAAGGCGAAGATTGAGATTAATCAGGCGCTGATTACCGATAAATAGGAGACTGATATGTCAAAACTTGTAATGCAGACAGATTTTCCAGGATTAAACCTTATTGCTCGCGGCAAAGTCCGGGATATTTACGATCTTGGTGAAACCCTGTTATTGGTAACATCTGATCGTATCTCCGCTTTTGACGTAATAATGAACGAGCCTATTCCTGATAAAGGCTTTGTCCTGACACAGATTTCTGCCTTCTGGTTCCGCCAGATGGAGGATATCGTTCCCAATCACATCATTTCGGTTGATGTGGCGGACTATCCTGCGGAGTGTAAACCCTACGCTGAGATACTTAAAGGGCGCTCCATGCTGGTAAAAAAGGCCAAGCCTCTGCCGGTAGAGTGTATAGTGCGTGGCTATGTATCCGGGTCCGGTTGGAAGGACTACAAAAACAATGGCTCTATCAGCGGAATTAAGCTTCCTGTTGACCTTAAGGAGTCGGATAAACTTCCAGAGCCAATATTTACACCTTCTACCAAAGCCGACCTTGGTGAACACGATGAGACTATTACATTTGATAAAATGGTTGAACTCTGTGGTCGTGACCTCGCTGAAAAGGCTCGTGACTATACTCTCAGAATATATAAACGGGCTCACGAGCTGGCTGATAAAAAGGGAATTATCATTGCCGATACCAAGTTTGAATTTGGAGTATTTAACGGTGAGCTGATTATTATTGATGAGTGCATGACTCCTGATTCCAGTCGCTTTTGGTTGAAGGAAGCCTATAATCCGGGTGGTCCTCAGGCCAGTTTTGACAAACAGTTCCTGCGTGATTATCTGGAAACGCTCGATTGGGGAAAATGTGCTCCTGCACCAGTGCTGCCTCAGGAAATTCTGGACAAGACGGCAGATAAATACAGAGAGGCACTACAGAAAATCGCTGACATAACGGTTTGAATTTAGGCTGGAATAGGTTAGAAGAGGCGGCCGGCTTGATCCGCCTCTTTTTTTTGCTTCAAGGCTTGACTACAAATTATTGTACGGTAAAATTATGGTAATTTTCATTTTATGTGAGAACTAAAGCAGAGGAGAATAAAAATGAAACTGGATGAAATCAAGGAATTGGCAAAGCAGCATGACATCAAGGCGGGTAAAATGAAAAAAGCTGACCTGGTCAGGGCGATTCAGGAAGCAGAGGGAAACAACGTATGCTTTGAAACTGGGCAGGCATCAGAGTGCGGGCAGATAGAGTGTCTCTGGCGAACTGACTGCATCTGAGATATTATTCCGTTCGATTTGGTGTGACGGCAGACTCTCTCATCTGCCGCCCCACCAGACCGTCTTATGGTGTTCCTGATTTCAAAAAAACTCCAAGTTCCATATCAACTTTTGAGATATGGTTCAGCAGCCATTTTAGAAGCATATTATTTGTTTCCACTACATGATGCGTCGCAACCCCTTCCTGCTGTATCTCGAACTTAAGTTTGTTAAGCTGTTCAATAAAGTACTTATGTTCCAAGCGATGTGTCTCATAGCCGGGATATCGGTTCAGGCGCTGAATGGCTTCTTCGTCGTTAAAGTGTGTGTGTACATATTCATCAAGAAAAGTGAGCAGTTTTTTTAATTCTTCGACTCCATGCCCAGCCTGACATGCCTCCAATAGTCGATCAAAATGAATCAAAAGTTCTTTGTGCTGATTATCAATTGCGTCAACACCAATTGCCAAAGAGTCTCTCCATTGAATGCCCATAATTTGCTCCTCAATCCGGTTTTAATGTCCCGTCATTTTTTTGAAACAACCCTTTTATTTGTTTTAGGTTTCTGCTTCAGCTCTTTCAACCGGTCAGCCATTGTCTGCAGACGTTCATCAACCAGATGAAAAACGGTTCCTTTTGGGAATTTTTTGTTTTTACCCCGTTGTCCTGCTTTCATACCTGTGAGGATTTCAATCCCCTGTTCGATAGTTTCCACGCTCCATATATGAAATTGCCCGGCACTTACAGCCTGAATCACTTCTTCATGAAGCATGAGATGGCGCTCGTTGGATTTTGGGATCATAACACCCTGCTTTCCCGTTAACCCCTGAGCTTTGCAGACTTCAAAAAATCCCTCAATCTTATGGTTGACTCCTCCTATTGCCTGCACTACGCCACGCTGATTAACGCTTCCGGTCACAGCGATGCCCTGTTTGATGGGAACGCCGGAAAGAACTGAAAGGAGTGCGTACAATTCTGTTGATGAGGCACTGTCTCCCTCGATTCCGTCATAAGATTGCTCGAAACAGATGGAAGCGGATAGTGAAAGCGGCCTTTCGATCGCAAATGTTCCCCCGAGATACCCTGTAAGTATAAGCACTCCTTTGTCATGTATCGGGCCTGAAAGCTTAACTTCACGCTCAATATTAACCATTCCGGCCTGCCCTGTATAAGCTGTAGCAGTTATACGGGTAGGGCGACCGAAGGTGTGATCTCCCAGGCCAATTACGGAGAGTCCGTTGATCTGCCCGACAACCTCCCCGGATGTATCGACCATGAGGATACCATCATCGTATAACTCCTGCATCCGTTCTTCAATGCGATTTACCCGATACAAATTTTCAACATCAGCTGCACGAACATCATCCCCGTTTACTATGATTTTACCGGCTTTAGTCGCCCAAAAACTTATCTCGCGGATAAAGTCTCCTATTTCCATAAATTGCGAAGAAAGCTTGGACTGGTCGTCAGCCATACGTGCAGCATATTCAAGCAGAGCGGCAACTCCGCTTTTGTGAAATGGCAGCAATCCCTCGCTGCCACAGTGGCTGGCGACAAAGAGAGCATAGTCGTGCATGATTTCAGGTGTTCTTGCCACGCGACTGTCGAACTCAGCCTTAACTTTGAAAAATTTACGGTAATCCGGGTCAAGGTGGAAGAGTAAATAATAAATCCAAGGAGTGCCGATCAAAACGATTTTTGCCCGCATCTGAACAGTTTCCGGCTTCAGGGAGACCATCGTCATGAAACGATATTGTTCAAGAACATCTTCAATCCTGATTTCGTTATTTCGAATGCAACGTTTCAGTGAATCCCATACGAATGGATTTATCAACACTTCACGGGCATCAATTACCAGATAACCACCGTTAGCTCGATGCAGGGCGCCGGCACGAATCATGGTAAAATCCGTAACAGCAACACCACCATATTGCATTACATGCTCGATTCTGCCGAAGAGGTTGTTGTATGTCGGGTTGGATTCGAATATTACCGGAGCACCCTCTGTCTCCTTGTTGTCAACAAGTACATTTACCTGATAGCGGTCAAAAGTCGGTTCCTGCCGCTGCATTTTAATGCCGGGAATCTGTGGCTGGGTAGACTGTGGCTTGAAATCGTCCAGAGTGTTCAGAATATCCTCCTGAACGGAGTCCAGATATTTAAGCACTTTTTCAAGCTCACCGTATTTTTCTCTCAAAGGGTCAAGGCGATGCCCGAGACATGACATACCAAGGTCCCGATCCGCCTGCGCCAAAGCATCTTTTGTTACTTTTTCCTGTTCACGAACCTGACGGAGAACTCCATTCAGCTTTTCGGTTAATTGTTTCCCCTGCTTTTCTAACTTAAGACGTTTCTTTTCATTAAGCGCGTCATACTCTTCCTGTGTATAATTATTGCCCGCCTTCTGCGGTACAATTACAAGGCCTGAAACCGTTCGCTGCAACGAAAACCCGAATTTTTCCGCTGCTTTCTCCAGATCTTGAAACAGCTCATTTGAAGCGGACTGATAATTTTCCAGCAATTCAGCACGCCTGTTCTCGTACTCGCTGCTTTCAAGTGCTTTAGGAATATCTTTGCGGAAAGCCTCGATCAACTCTTTCATGTCTGCAGCCAGTTCGCTTCCCTTGCCGGCCGGAAGATCAAGCGAAATAGCAGAATCGGAGTCCTTGAAGTTGTTAACGTAAACCCAGTCGTGTGGCTGCGGTTCATTTTTGGCGCGTTTATTCAATATGCTGGCGATAGTGGAAGTGCGGCCTGTACCGGTTTCACCTGATATGTACAGATTGAAACCGGCCCCATCAACTCCAAGGCCAAATTCAATAGAGCGGAGAGCTCTCTTTTGTCCGATGGCATCATTGAAATCCGGAAGTTCTTCAGTTGTTTCAAAATTGAGGGTGTCCGGATCACACTTCCAGCACAGTTTTTCAGCGGGTATGAGACAGCGGTCGGACATCAGGGACTCCTTTAAAGATAATTCGAGGCGGCATTGTGTAAACAGGCGGCAGATATGTCAAGCTGAAAGCGAATTCAGGGCTTTAATAACAGCCTGCCGAATATCAGAACGCTCTGGCAGAGATGATGCCAGTGATGTGATATAGCCCCGTTCCAGCAGTATCCGCCGTGATGTTTTGCAAGTGAGATCGTATACCCATGAAATTTGGAGTAGCTTAAAATCATTGATGCAGGTGGTAGTGTCCAGTTTAACAATATTTCCGGAATCAAGAGCTGCGACGCAGAGGTCGGAAACAGCTTCCGGCAGATCTTTCAAATCCAGCAGCGCCGCAGATGCACGTTCTTCAGGTTTTTGTGCAAGGAGTTCGACAAAGACTCGCCAGATATCCAGTTTGTCAGCATCCCTGATCATTTCAATATATTTACGCGTAAATGATTTAAACGTGGCAGGCGGTTCAAACAGATTGTGAAACCGGATAGCTTCCTCAATCAAAATATGCTCGTTCAAATCTACTCCATCCAAAATATTTTCTTCGCGAATAACTTCTATAGCAAGGCGGGCGTGGTTATCGGAATCACTGTCACGGAATGTGCGCCACTTCCGGTATTGCGGAAAGCGCCCTACGTCATGAAGCAGAGCTACTGCAGCAGCGATATTTGATTCATTTTCAGAAAGTCCTTCGCCTTCTGATAGAAGGGCCATCGCCTCGCAGACTTTTTTTGTATGCTCAATTTTGAGCTGTATGTTTTTTTTGCCCTCTTCGTCTGTTGCCAGAAAGGGCTCGACATATCTGTCAAACCATGAAAAAAGCCGGTTTAGTTGCATTGTATTCATTCGGTAAGTAACCCCGCATTATTTGATTTTGTACGTATAATACTGTACCTTGTCGTTAAGTCAATCAATCCCGTGAGGAGCCAAATGCAACTGTCGCTTATTGATAACACTGACCCACTACTTAACGCAGAACGCAGGGCAAACGAACTTCGCATTCAGATAGAACAACATAACCACCTCTATTATCAATTGGACTCTCCTGAGGTCAGCGACGCAGAGTACGATACTTTATTTCGCGAACTTCTTGAACTGGAACAAAAATTCCCTGAACTGGCCTCTCCAGAATCTCCCACACAACGTGTAGGTATTGCTTCGACCGGTCGTTTTAAGTCAATTAACCACCGTTTGCCGATGCTTTCCCTGGATAATGCCTTTAACGGTGAGGAAATACGCGTCAAGCTTGATGAACGTGTAAGGAAGCAACTTGCCCTGAAAGAGGATTCTTCTATTTCATACATGTGCGAACCCAAGATGGATGGTCTCGCGGTCGAGCTGATCTATGAAAATGGGACTTTAATTGTGGCTTCAACTCGCGGTGATGGCATTACAGGCGAAGATGTTACACAAAATATTCGAACGATGAAGGGAGTCCCCCTTAGACTTACAGGTGAAGCGATACCCACTCTTCTGGAAGTTCGTGGTGAGGTATATCTCTCACTCGAAGCTTTTCAAAAAATCAATCGTGACCGTGAAGAAAACGGAGAGTCTCTATTTGTCAATCCGCGTAACGCGGCAGCCGGGTCATTACGTCAGCTCGACTCACGAATAACAGCCAAGAGGCCGCTATCAATGTATTGTTATGCTCCCGGAATGGTAACCGGTGCGCAATTCGAATCGCAGCATGATTTTTTGAATTCTGTATCTGGATGGGGACTGCCGATAAATCCGCTTGCCAGAATAGTTGATTCTGTGGAGGGGGCAATCTCATATTACGACGAAATGAGGAATTTGCGCGAAACTCTTCCATACGAAATTGATGGAACGGTTGTAAAAGTTAATTCATTTCAGCTTCAGAATGAATTAGGCGAAAAAAGCCGTTCACCTGTCTGGGCGATTGCCTGCAAGTTTCCGCCCAGGCAGGCAGAAACGCAGTTGGAGAATATACTCCTTTCAGTCGGACGTACCGGAGTAATTACACCTGTTGCACAGCTAAAACCTGTAGAAATTTCAGGCGTTACCGTTTCCAGAGCAACATTACACAACTGGGACGAATTGGCAGCGAAAGATATCCGGGCCGGAGACATCGTAGTAGTTGAACGGGCTGGTGATGTTATTCCGGCAGTGGTTAGAGTACTGATCGAACGCAGAGATGGTTCTGAACAAGCGGTTCCTCCACCGCAGATATGTCCGGAGTGCGGCGCTGCAGTGGTACGTATTGCCGATGAAGTGGCACTTCGCTGCATGGGAATCTCCTGCCCTCCCCAAATCAGGGAATCGCTGAAGCACTTTGCCTCAAGAGGAGCCATGGATATTGAGGGGCTAGGTGAAAAGGTTGTAGAACAGTTGATTTCACTTGGTCTTGTGCATAATATTGCGGATCTGTATTGTCTGACAAAAGACGATTTCATGCGCTTTGAACGGATGGGGGACAAGCTTTCTTCAAATCTTCTGGCAGCTTTGGAAAACAGTAAAAAATGTGATCTGGCGCGTTTTATTTATGCTCTTGGCATACGACACGTTGGAGAGCGGACTGCAAAGGCACTAGCTCAGGCCTTTGGCAGCCTGTATAATCTTAAAATTGCAACGATGGAAGAGCTTACATCGATTCGTGACATCGGCGTTACGGTTGCTCAGAGTATTTTCAATTTTTTCACAACTCCTGATAATTGTGCAGTAATATCCCGATTGCAGGAACTGGGAGTACATCCTGCTGCGGTAGCCAAGACTGTTGGTGGGCGGATGAGCGGAAAAAGTTTTGTTTTCACCGGAACACTTACTCGTCTTAGTCGTGACCATGCCAGAAAACTGGTGGAGGAACAGGGGGGAAATGTGGTAGGATCCGTTTCCAGAAAAACCGATTATGTTGTCGCTGGAGATGAAGCGGGTAGCAAGCTGAACAAAGCAGTAGAGCTCGGGCTTGCTGTTCTTGACGAAGAAGAATTTTTACAACTGCTGGAAGCCCACTGAAGAGAGGATTTATTCGTGGAAAAAGTTTCAATGATGATAAATGCTCGCAAACTTTTTAAAGATATCAGCGATCTGCCGACCATTCCAGCTATTGTCTCCAGGGTCGTCACCATGCTTGACAACAGCGAATCCAATCCGGATGAAATTGCCGATTTAATGCTGTCAGATCAGGTGCTTGCAGCCAGGGTAATAAGGGTCGTAAACTCTCCATTATATCGCACCACCAACCGCATTACGTCGGTCAAGCGCGCACTGCTGTTCATTGGTTTCAAGAGCGTGCGAGAGATGATATTGACCAGCTATTTCGTTGATGCTTTCGGGCAAAAGGATCAGCCTTTTGATATGAAAATGTTTTGGATGCACTCCTTTACGGTGGGTGCCATTTCGCGCCGAATAGCCAGAATGGTTGACTATAATGACATTGAAAAGGCCTATCTTGTGGGGATACTCCACGATATTGGGAAGGTTTTTCTTGGTCATTACTGTAAGGAGGAGTATGGTCAGATGCTGGATAGCATCAGAAATACCAGCTACACAACATTCGAAGCGGAGTATGAATTTTTCCACACGACTCACTGTGAAGTCGGACTTTGCCTCGCGCAACGATGGAATTTCCCTTCAGCTTATTGCGATGTAATTTCTTACCACCACACTTCTGAAATGGCGACCGAAGACCCCTTGCTGACGTCAATAGTTTCGCTGGCCGATTTTTACTGCCTGTCACACGAAGCCGCTGACTCTGTAGCTCAGGCAAGTATTCCGGGTCGTTCGGAAGAGAATGCGTGGAAAGTCTTTAAGCAGCTTGCAAAAGAATCACTTCCGTCCAGCCTGGAGCATTTTTTATCAGACCTTGACGAGGAGCATGAGTCGATCAACAATGAAGTCAACATTTTGTTCAATACCATGACAGAGTAGGGGGGGCAATGCCTGGAAACGTATCTGTCTCGTGCGCTAAATGCAGTTCTGTTTGGCAGAACAGCGGTACCACAAATTGCTGGTGCGGTGATCCGGCACAGGCGCCGCCGAAACCCGGAAACTGCCCGTCTGATTCATATAAGGATGTCGTTAAAGAATCTTTTGATGAATATCGTGGTGATAGCGAGGATGCGAAGATTGCCTTTGTAGCGGCGCGTGTCGAAGGAATGTGCTACCAGCCGGTGCCAGGGAGCGATGCTGTGAATGCTCGATGGACACGAGTTGAAGATACGATTGCCTTTGCAAAATTGATGGGGTACAAAAAAATCGGCATGGCTACCTGCATCGGACTGCTGGATGAGTCTGAACGTTTGGCAAAGGTTCTGACTGCACAGGGTTTTGAGCCGGTCAGTGTATGTTGCAAGGCTGGCAGCATCGACAAGCTGGAACTTGGTCTGTCAGAATCTGATAAGGTTAGACCCGGCACGTTTGAACCTGCCTGCAATCCGATAGCACAAGCTGAAATCTGCAACAAAATGGGAACCGACATGAATATCATAGTCGGTCTTTGTGTCGGGCACGATATGCTCTTCAACAAACACTCAAAAGCACCTGTTACGACACTGGTGGTGAAAGACCGAGTGACAGGCCATAATCCGGTTGCTGTGCTGTACGGGCAGAATTTTTATTATAAGCGACTGCAAAAGCAGATGGTGCTTACTGGGAACGAGTAGTTGATGTGAATTCCATTTACCCCTTAATAACTCAAAAGGAACTAAAGGGATAGTCACATGAGCATAGATTTTTCATCGCTCGCAAGCGCGCTTGGTCAGCTGGAAAAGAGCATAAAATTTGCGAAGTCAGA
Organism: uncultured Geobacteraceae bacterium; assembly: GCA_903958085.1. Taxonomy (GTDB): domain Bacteria; phylum Desulfobacterota; class Desulfuromonadia; order Geobacterales; family Pseudopelobacteraceae; genus JACRCG01. The sequence continues at coordinate 8,781 of CAJBRY010000089.1, read as the reverse complement.
TATTGCACTACAAGACGATGAGTTGTTTGAGCAATTACGAAATTCCGTCATTCAGTGTTTTGAATTTACTTATGAGCTTAGCGGAAAAATGCTGAAGCGTTATCTTGAAGAGTCCTCTGCAAACCCTGAGGAGATAGACGCAAGCTCATTTCAAAATTTGATTCGCAGAGGTAATGAACAGGGGTTGTTGCGCTCTGACTGGTCGCAGTGGAAAATCTATCGTCAGGCACGCACAAACAGCAGTCATACGTATGATGCTGACAAAGCCGAAAAAGTATATGAAATAGCACCGGATTTTCTTGAAGAAGCCCGGTATTTATATCAAAAACTGACCACAAAAGATTAGCTCACGTGAAATCCATCTCTGCAGCAACTCCCCTTATGCTTGATCAAGACAGTTGGAATGAGATTCTCCGGATACTCTCAAAGTACATTTCTCAATATACCGTGTGGGCATTTGGTTCACGCGTGACCGGAAAGGCAAAGCCATACTCCGATCTTGATCTTGTTATTTATACGGATGAGTCAATATCGTTGGAAAGTATGGCAGTTCTTAACGAAGCCTTTGATGAATCTGATTTGCCCATTCGAGTGGATGTTGTTGATTGGGCGGGAACGACAGCTTCATTCAGGGAGATAATTCAGAAAGATTATCTGGTAATTCAGCAGGGTGGCAGTACCGCAAATTAGATATAACCTCTAATTGCCAGACAGGATCTAGAATCCCTACATTTATGCTTTAATAAAATCAATCGCCCCGGAGCCTTGCGACTGCCGGGGCGATTTTGTATCAAGCTAATGCCAACAATTATGAAAATACTGACTTTCGGGAACCAAGGTTACTGACATGCTGCTTGAAATGCCTGAGTAAATGCAAGTGCTTCCGCTTGACTGGGGTTTTGATAATTCTGGAGAACCACGCCGAAATATTGGTGCTGTCAACGCTATTTGACACGCTATTTGGCAATAATATATTGGTGCTATTGGGAAGGAATATCAGTTTGCGCGACGATACAGTGTGCTCGACCCCGGTGCAGTTTCAGGGATAGCAAGTCCCCTTTTGTCAGCATCCCAGCATCAGTTAATACTCTGCCGTCATTCTCACTCGCTGCAATCGCATAACCACGGGCAAGTGTTTTAAGTGGTGAAAGAACCTCAAGCCGTGCGGCATTATCTGCAAACTTATGTCTCAACGCCTCCAGCTGTCGTTCCTGAATTCCAACAGTTTGCATCATAAGAAATGCTATTCTCTGCTTAAGGGTATCTATCCTGTTTTTAGGATTATTATGCAGAAGTGACTCCTGAAGCCGCATAAAGCGTTCCCGTCGTCTTGATACGGCAATATTAAGTCCCGTATCAAGTCTTCCGGTCAGGTCATCCATTCTCTGTAGCAGGTGACCAAGCATTGTCGTCGGGTCGTGCAACGCCCTCCGCAGTCCCAATAGTTGCCTGTCATAACCTGTCAGAATATTTGTAATTGATCTGCCAAGACGCTGTGAAAGAGTAGTAACCTGAATCCGTAACTCATCGGCACTTGCAATTACAAGCTCGGCAGCTGCAGAAGGGGTAGGGGCCCTCAGATCTGAAACAAAATCACAGATACTCCAATCGGTTTCGTGTCCTACTGCGGAGATAACAGGAATTGTTGAACGATAAACCGCCCTGGCAACGACTTCCTCATTGAATGCCCAGAGATCCTCAAGTGAACCGCCCCCTCGCCCAACAATCAAGACATCAACCTCTGCCGACCTGTTCATATCGTCAATGGCACGGGCTATTTCCAGCGCGGCTCCTTCTCCCTGCACTCGAACCGGGTATATTTGAACATGCAGTGAGGCAAAGCGCCGTTTCAGTACATTCAGAATGTCCTGAATGGCTGCCCCGGTTATTGATGTGACAACTCCGATTTTGCGTGGAAAACGTGGCAGCTCAATTTTGTGGGACTCAGCAAAAAGACCCTCATTTGCAAGTTTTTCCTTCAATTGCAGAAATGCGGTCTGCAGTGCACCGACTCCAGCAGGTTCTACATATTCGCAGATCAGTTGATATTCGCCCCGCTGATCATAAACGGAGATACGGCCCCGTACAATCAGCGCCATTCCGTCCGTAAGACGAAATTTCATGTTTTTTACGGCACTTTTGAACATGACGCTGCGCAATTGGGCACCAGCGTCCTTTATCGTAAAATAACAGTGACCGGATGAAGGGTAGGAAAGATTGGAAACTTCGCCCTGTACCCAAAGTTGCTCAAAGTTTTCTTCGAGTACTCCGCGTAGGAGTGAAGTAAGGCGACTGACGGTAAGAATGGTTTTTTCGGTAAAAATGCTGGTATTCATGGTAGTTCGAGTATAGCACCGTTTTCTGATGCTATGTCAATCATAAGGGCAGTCTGACAATAAAACGTTTTCCGCGTAGAAAGCCACCTCGGGCTGCGCCCTTAGCTGCTTTCTACGCGGAAACAAAAAGTGGAAGACTCATCTGCTGTCAACTGAAAATAATTGTTCATCAATTATCTTCGAAATATTTCAAACCTATTTTTTCACTATGGCGGTTATTACAGCCTGGACTCTCCGGTTTTTCTGTTTCCCCTCAACTGTATCATTGCTGGCTACAGGCTTTTTAGATCCATAACCTACAGACTTAAGGCGGTCTTTGCTTACTCCCAATTTGGTGATCAGATACTCTTTGACGCTGTTTGCGCGTGACTCTGACAGCTTGGCATTCGATTCTTCAGAACCCACATTGTCAGTATGCCCCTCAATTACAACATTTGTCTGAGGATTTTTCTGCATGTAATCTGCTGCCACCTTGATTTCTTCTCGGTATTTATCTTTTACATCAAACTTTGCTGTGTCAAATTCTACATTTAGTTTGATGATTTTTTGTATGGGGCACCCGTCCTTATCAACGCGGACATCTGTAGGAGTTCCAGGACACTTATCAAGATAGTCATAAACACCGTCTTTGTCGCTGTCCAATGGACAACCGTCACTATTCACGCTGACACCTGCCGGGGTGCCGGGACATTTATCAAGACTATCATTTACGCCATCATTGTCGCTGTCAGGAATAACAGTATTAGTGAAAAATACTTTGTCAATAAATTGGCTCATGTCTTGTTGAGACGCAATCTTCTCCGCTTGCGTTGCAAATCCGCACTGACCAACAGTAGCTATCTTCTCCATGAGCTTCATGCCGTCCAGATCTTTTCCAACCATAACCGGGTAAATGCAAATACGATCTCCATATTGGCGTTTCATAGCTTCTGCCGCAGCGACAGGATTGTTTATGAACCCGGTTTCATCCCAGTCACTGACAATAATCATTGCCATTTTACCTTGCGCCGCCTTCAAATCATCAGTTGATGCATTGATTCCAACTGCCATGGGACTGAAACCACCTGCTTCTTTTACCGTCTGCAGAGCATCTTCATATGTTTTTTTTGCGTACGGCGCGAGTCCCAGGAGACTGGACGTACTATCGAATATGCACTTTTCAGCACCGAATTTTCTCATGGCGCTATTAATTTTAATATCAGGAAGAGTTTGATTCATTCGGCTTACGAAGTCTTTGGCTAGTCCCAGTTTCTGGCTTCCCATGTAGGATTCATCCATGGAACTTGATGAATCGATAAGCACCATGAAATTGTCAGTTTTCAAGATCCGTTTTACAGTTTCTCTCGGTTGAGCTTGAGCCTGTTGCATGCTGGTGCCGGTCAATAAAAGTGCTGCAAGCAGATAAAGAAGCATTCTGTTTTTTATACTTGGCATAATTTTAGTCCCCCTTTGTATTTTTACTGATTGGTAACGATAGCACCCGAAATCAGCACTGTCAATTTACTAAGTTGCCGTGAGCGGATAATTTAGAATTGAATGGCAAACGGCAATTACTTCCCCTTCATTTCATTTTCAACTGAAGTGCGCCATTCTCCCAGCAGGGAAGCGTACGTCAGATTGTAGTCCTTGAGAGCAGAGGTTATGGCTTCATCAAAAGAAAGCCCCCGACCAAGTCCGGCCAGGATTTGTCTGATACGATGCCACCCGAAGCTTTTTGCCATATAGTTAACAATCGCATAACTCTGCTGATACGCCAATGCGGCGTTGGAAGGGGAAAAACTATTAAAATTGGCTTCCAGATTTTTGAAATCTATGAAGTTTCCTGAACGAGCGGCACGCCCAAACTCGGGGATATTGCGATTGTATTGCATTCTACCGAACATTTCAGCAACGCCCTCATTCAGCCATAGAGGGCAGTTGCCTCGAGTCAACTCAAAGACTACGACATGGGCATACTCATGATAAAGAATCCCACGAATTGAGGGAGTAATTTCAGCAAGGTCGCCAAAAGGAAGCCGGATTTTGCCGTCATAGAATCCACCAGACCAGTCAGGCGAATCGGTAACTGTTTTATAGTCGGCCCGCTTATAGATACCGACCGGAACTCTGGCTTCCGGAAACAATCCCAGTTCTGTGCCTATGAAATTTGCCGCAGATTCCAGAACATCCAATATTGCCAGAGCAAATGTCGTGTCAACTCCAGAATCGTAGGTGAGATCAAACCTCGAACTGTGACCACGATCCATACTTGATTCCACAGCATTTTCCTTGCGTGATTTTGCAAGGAGTTTCACAATTTCCTTTCTTTCCGGTGATAGTTTGAGCGCCTGTTCCAACAATTCAATAGCCTGCTGACGATTGTCCGAATCAAACTGCACCAGTCCAAGATAATAAAGCACTTCGGCTGACTCTTTATTTATATTTTTGGCTCGTTCCAGCTCATAACGTGCAACATCATATTTCTTCAGATTATAGTTGCAGATGCCGCGCAACAACGCATAAGCGGCTTCTTCAGAGTATAACTCCTGCGCCTTGATGAAGTTTTCATCTGCCTGCTCATAGCGTTTCTGTTTGAAATGCTGATGCCCATAGGCGGCATAAGCCTCTGCAAGGTTGCGCTTGAAAGTGGCATTAAGCGGGAAAAGCAGGTAGGCTTCGCGAAGTTGCTCAATCCCCTTTTCAAACTCACCGCGCAGCAACAGCTCACGACCATAACCGCTGCGCATGACCGGATCGCTGTCAATTTGATCTGCAGCGACATTTGATAACATAAGCAAGAGTAGGGTGGTAATTATGCAGGAAAATCTTAAAAAAGCGTCTGAAATGTTAGTCATTTATTTATCAGGAAGTTGCTGATAGATGAAAAAATCCCGGCACTATCCAAGCCAAGCATGGATCTTAACTCGTGCTGTTCTCCCTGCGAAATATAGGAATCCGGGTAACCGAGGCGAAGAACTTTTATGCCTTTGAGGTCATGCAGCTCAAGAAGTTCCAGCACAGCAGTGCCAAAGCCCCCTTGCAGTACGTTTTCCTCTATTGTGATTAGAATACCGCAATTCTCTGCCAACGATATAATCAAAGCTTCATCAAGCGGCTTAATAAAACGTGCATTGACTACGGAGACCGAGATTCCTTGCGCAGCAAGTAAGGCTGCTGCTTCCATCGCCGGATGAACCATGGTTCCTATGGCGATCACGGCAGCCTTATTCCCGTCACGCAGCAGTTCTGCTCTTCCGACATCTAGGGGCTTGCAGGTTTGGTCCAATGGCACTCCGTAACCGTTCCCGCGAGGGTAGCGTATTGCTGCCGGACTTCCAAGAGAGATGGCGGTTGCCAGCATATGTTGCAGTTCGTTTTCATCCTTGGGAGCCATCAGTGTCATGTTGGGTAGATGACGAAGATAAGAAAGGTCAAAAGCTCCGTGATGTGTCGGGCCGTCATTTCCGACAACTCCGCCACGGTCAATGGCAAAAGTAACCGGGAGATTCTGCAGGCAAACATCGTGGCAGACCTGGTCGTAGGCCCGTTGCAAAAAGCTTGAATATACTGCAAATACAGCGCGGTATCCACCGACCGCCAGGCCGGCGGCAAATGTTACTCCATGCTGCTCAGCAATGCCCACATCAAAAAAACGCTCGGGAAATTCTTTTGAAAAACCTGAGAGTCCAGTGCCTTCAGGCATTGCAGCGGTAATTGCTGTAATCCTGTCATCCTCAGCCGCCAGTTTGCATAGAGCAGCGCCGAAAACTGTCGTATATGAAGCTCCACCCTTTTTTCCCTTGATTATTTTGCCCGATTTTATATCGAATGGCCCAACGCCGTGAAACAATGAGGGATTGTCTTCTGCAGGTTTGTATCCCTTCCCTTTTTTTGTAAGAACATGGACGAGAACGGAATTGTCGAATTTTTTAACATTTTCAAGAGTTTCTATCAAAACAGGCAGGTCATGACCATCAATCGGACCTATGTACTCGAAGCCAAATGCTTCAAAAAGCATCCCCGGAGTCAGCAGGCCTTTGAAATATTCTTCAAGTTTGTTAGCTATGTGTAGAACCCCCTTGCCAACATCCAAACGATTCAAAAACGATTCCGTCCTTTTTTTAAAGCGCTGGACAAATTCGCTTGACCCTGTACGGGCAAGGAAGGTTGAGAGAGCGCCAACGTTTTCAGCAATAGACATCTCGTTGTCGTTCAGTATTACAATCATGTCTTTGTTCAGATGGCCGGCATGGTTAATCCCCTCGTAGGCAATCCCGCCAGTCATGGAGCCGTCACCAATAACAGCCAGTATTTTGTTCTTCCGCCCGTCAAGGTCACGCGCTGCAGCGAAACCGGTTGCCGCTGAAATTGAGGTTGATGAGTGCCCGGCATCAAAGGCGTCATGAGGGGACTCATGCCTCTTTGGAAACCCGCTGATGCCGTTAAAGGTGCGAAGAGTGGCAAAATTTTTGCGGCGTCCGGTGAGCAGTTTATGGGCGTAAGCCTGATGCCCAACGTCCCATAAAATCTTGTCTGCGGGGGTCGTAAAAACCCTGTGCAACGCAATAGTCAGCTCAACAACACCTAGCGAAGGTGCAACATGTCCACCGTTGGAAGAGCATACCTGAATTATTACTTTGCGGAGATCTTCTGCAAGTTCAGGGAGTTGTGAGGCAGATAGAAGCTTGAGATCAGCAGGAGAATTAATTGTTTCAAGAATCGACATAAAAAGACCTCAGTTATGTCGCTGCACTACATAACGGGCAATTTCCCGCAGAGAATCTGCTTCCGGGCCTAACAGTTCGAGCGCCCTGATGGCTTCATCCAACATCGCCTGAGCTTCTTCCCTGGCAGCTGCAAGGCCCATCACTGCTGGATAAGTCGCCTTGCCACGAGCTACGTCACTGCCGGCATCTTTACCAATTTCATCTGTCGTACCCTCAATGTCAAGGATATCATCAGCGATCTGGAAGGCTAGTCCAACCGCCTCTCCGTATCTGGTTATCGCTGCCAGCAGCTGTCCGGAAGCACCTCCAATAAGGGCGCCTGCGACAACCGATGCTTTGATCAGTGCCCCTGTTTTGTGTGTATGGATGTATTGAACGGTTGCGAGGTCAATATCATTGCAACCTTCACTTTCCATATCAACAACCTGACCACCGACCATGCCATACGAGCCGGCGCAGGTGGCAATTTCATGAATAATGGCAAGAAGTCCTGGAGGAGAGCATTCTGCGGCATAGCGAGGGTCGCTGACAAGCTTGAACGCTTCAGTCAGTAGGGCATCTCCTGCCAGAATAGCAACCGCTTCACCGAATACCTTATGATTAGTAGGATTGCCTCGCCGAAAATCATCGTCATCCATCGCCGGAAGGTCGTCGTGAATCAGTGAGTATGTGTGAATCATCTCCATGGCGCATGCTGCCGGAATTGCAAGTTTAGTATTCCCGCCAACAGTTTGACAGGATGCCAGCAGCAGAATAGGGCGAACCCGTTTGCCTCCTGCAAAAACGGAGTAACGCATTGCCTTGTGGAGGCTGTAAGGCAGTTCAGTTTCTTTTGGCAGAAAACCGTCAAGCGCTTCATCAACGCGAGCACACTGTTCTTTTAAATATGCTTTAAGATCCATCTAAGCTACCTTTTCAATCAGTCTCCAGCGGACTCGAATGGTTCTTTTTTCAACGACCCGTCCTTTTGTTTCAGCAGAACTTCAACCCGCCGCTCAGCATCCTCAAGCCTGCCGGAGCAGAAGGATGCGTGCTTCACCCCCTCTTCGAATGCTTTAAGGGAATCCTCAAGAGTAAGTGAGCCATTTTCGAGGCGCTTTACAATTTCTTCAAGCTTCATCAGTGATGTTTCAAATTTATCCGTGGCCATAGTCCGTATCCATTATCTGTATTGTAGTGATTGTATACGCGTAAGGCCACGCGCGTCAAGTTTTGCCGGTTTTGCTGGTGGGTTGTTAATCACTGCATAGAAACCGTAGACTCACCATTTGTGAAAATTTGAATGGATATTTTATCCTGCTGCACAATTACTTCTTTAAATGCCAGATCTTTTATGTCGCACTTCAGAAACAGATGTTCTATCAACGTCACCCGCGAAAGCGCTTTTGCAGCCGTCTCCCTAGATTTTTCCAACTGCTGCGTCAGGTTCACGTTCAGTTTTTCCTGGATCATACCCCTGATTGTTCCATGCAGGAACCAGTCAGCCGACTTAAGAAGCAGACTTTGAGTCTGCATATCAAAGTCAACATCCTCTAGAGAGAAGATGTTGCTCTGCGGATTAAATACAGGTTTTGCCGTCAGGTAGATAACCCCGTCCAGTGAGCCTTCAGTCTCCAATTTAACGACAACCTTGTCGCCGTTGCCGTACAAATCAAAATCCTTTACTACTACACTTTTTCCATCCGAATCGAATTTCTTGTTGAGCAGTAAAGGTGCCGCAATGGCACGCAAATCTTTGT
>CAJBRY010000088.1 GCA_903958085.1 uncultured Geobacteraceae bacterium | reverse complement strand
AGCCGGATGCGTCGTTCATATTTTGCATCGGCGCCATATCTGCGGTCACCAACCACCGGGCAACCCATCTCCTGACTTCGACAATGCGCCACCCTAAATTGTTTTCCAAAAATTTTCATCAAATAAATGAGCGATCGACTTATGTCTTTGGGTCAAGATCATAGTTTTAGTCATTGTATTGCCGCTTATGGGCAGGTTGATTTTTATAGTGGTAATCGTTTTTGCAATATCCAAAACTCTGTCGACACTCATATTTATTTGTTTCATTTTCAGGATTCGTTCGAGTTCTTTGTAGACTTTATATGCCACAAAACAGATGCAGACATGGGCTTCTATCCTCTTAGGTGTAAAATGGAACATCGGCCTCATTTCAAGTGTGCCTTTCGTTATGCGAAAAGCACGTTCAACCCACCAAAGGCTACTATATTGTACATATACTTCCTCTGAAAGGAGGCTGGTGTTGGTAAGGTAACCTTTGAGACCATCCCATTGTTCATCTTGTTTGATTTTGTCTTGGTTTATAGAAACTTTAACGTTGTCGGATATTTCAAGGAACTTATTATAACCGCGTTTGTTGATGTTCTCTTTGTTGATCGTTCCGTTGCGGTATGCTTTTTCAAGTCGTTTTACCCCTTTCTCTCTGTTGTACCTGTCTTTTTTTGCCCGGTTGTCGGAATAACCGATAATAAGCCTTGCTGTGCCTTTTCGGATTTCAAAAAATACCCCATCCTGCTTTGATAATGACAATGCCCATTTCTTGATCTCATTGGTTTCGTTTTTAATCCTTGCACCGAGAATATATTGGTAATTTCCAGATTCGAGCAAGGATAGGTTTTTCTGGTTCATTAACCCGGAATCGGCTACAACAATAAAATCATCCAGGTTAAACTTGTGGACAAAGTTCTCTATCACAGGAAGCATGGTAAACCCTTCGTATTGGGAACCATTAAAAACAGAATAGGAAAGGGGATAACCATCTTTGCTAACCAATAAACCGAGCACGACTTGTGGCTGGCTATGTTTTCCATCTTTCGAAAAGCCTGTCTCTCTGAAATCATCGCCATAATCGGCCTCAAAATAAAGGGTGGTCACATCGTAAAACAATAACCCAATCTTTCCCCCCAATATTCTCAGGGTATGCTCAACACTGATCTGTTGTATCTTCTCTTGTTGCGTATTATGCAGTTTGTCAAGATACCGATAGATGCGATGCAGTTTTGCATCTTCGTCAAAGTGTGATTTGAGGTATTCTACCGTTGCCGATTTACTCAAAGGTTGACCTAAGCGGGCTATGACCAGTTGCCGAAAAATATCATCCTCAATCGCATTGAACCCCGTTAAATTAAATACCTCATTGAGAATTAACTGAACTCCATTAAGGAGGATATTTTTAACATTTGACAGCAGATATTCCGTAACCTGCCTTTCTTCAATAGCCCTGTCATAAACCTCAAAAACATCTTGTTCGCCTAACTGCTGGGATATCCATTTTTTTCCTCGACTATATAAAGATTCTATTTCAGAGGAAGAACTACTGGTGCCTATGGTAATAATCTCCCGGTAAATACCATTGCGCTTTTCTACAACGACGATACTGGTAGTACCCGAGCGATTCTTCTTTTT
>CAJBRY010000087.1 GCA_903958085.1 uncultured Geobacteraceae bacterium | reverse complement strand
TCATGCTTTCTTGATTTGGTGCCTGCTTTCCCACCCTCGTACTCTGGAACAACTTCATTCACTGACACAGTGGATCGCCGAAGACATCGGCACGGCGCTGGAACTGCTGGCTCGCATTGGAATGGCCGCCAAGAATGGCAACGAGTGGACACAGGCCGGCGAAGGTATCTCGCATCTGGTGGTGAACCCGGAATGTCGGTTGTACTGGGAGGAAATGGTCCTGCGCAACATCCACGACTTCATAGTTCCGGAGATGGAAGCGGTCAAGGCGTCAGGCGCCGATCCGGACGATGAACCGCTGAAGTTCAAGGCCAACTACAACCTCATTCACCAGTTCACTGTCGAACAGCAGGCGGTGTTGTACGAAAAATACATGGACATCTACAGGACCATCCAGACCATGATCCGCGACAACAACATTCGCGGCTACCGGGATGCAGAAGCATTCCGACTGGTGCAGGTCAAACTACTGTTGTTTGATTATTTCAATCCGGCGCAACCAACGCAAGCCGTATCCACCGCCTCGGAAAAATAGCCAGAATCCCCCGTGCACGCTAGTAAACCGGTAAAACATCTTTGTGTCTAACCCCAACGGATTTGTGTGTTTTCCCTTCGCATTTAGGGTTGAGCAACAGTTTTTCTGTAAATTCGTGAATCATGATTCTGCTCTGGTTTCGTCACCCGGTTTCATGTTTAGATAGATCCTTTGCACTGCCCACTCTTCGTGTATTTCCAGTAATACCGCTGACACAAGTCGGAGGACAGAAGCCTCTGATGGGAAGATTCCCGCCACACGTGTTCGGCGCTTAATCTCGCGGTTTACACGTTCCAAAAAGTTCGACGTCCTGAGCCGCCGCCAGTGGGCCCGGGGGAAACTATATATGGTCAGACCTTCTTCAATGTTTTCTTCGAGCCAGCGGGCAAATGCAGGGGCTCTCTTGGCAAATTTTGATACCATCCGGTTCTTCATCGTTATGGCGTCATCTTTGGTTGCCTGGCTGAAGATGTCGCGCATCGCGCATCCAACTTCGATTCGCATGGCCATCGTTGGGGCATGGCTTTGAGCATTTTGCGACATATGGAACTGACACCTCTGCCACTTAACCGACGGGAAAACCGCTCTACGGGCCTTTTTCAGTCCAACGTGGTCGTCGCTGATGACCAGCTCCAGTCCCATCAACCCTCGCTTCTGGAGCGAGGTAAGAAATTTTCTCCAGTGGGGCTCGGCCTCGGAAATGGCGATGGAAACACCTAACACCTCGGAATTTCCAGACGGGTTGACCCCAATGGCAATAAGGACTGCCGCGTCTTGAAGACAGCCATCCCGCCTGACTTTTTCGTAGCGGGCATCGAGGAACACATAAGGGAAGCGGGCCAGTGGCCGTTCCCGGAACTTCTTTAGTTCATCATCTATCACCACGGACATCCGGGAAACCTGCGTTGAGCTGATCTCAGTTCCGCACAGTGCTTCAGTTATCTTTGAAACCCGTCTTGTTGAAACACCCTGGATATACATCTCAGCAATGGCGAGTTTCAGTGCCTTCTCTGAACGACATCCTCGTTCAATAGACGCGGGATAGAAACCAAGGCCACGTACCTGCGGAATTGCCAGCTCCAGTGTTCCAGCTTTGGTATTGATACTCTTGGGTTTGTATCCGTTGGCATGACCAATACGCTCGGGATTCCGTTCGTGTAGACCGGCTCCAAGAAACTGGTTTCGTTCAATTTTCATGGTTTCATTGAATAGTTTTTCAAAGACCTGCCTCATCATTCCGGTGCCATTGTTGATTATCTCTTCCAAAAAATCTGCTCCAAGGGTAATGCCTTCGTCACGGTCTGGGGTCATATCTGGTCCTCCTTCTCTGTAGCAAGAAAGTAGAACCATGATCCCGGGCCCCCTTCAATAATTCTCGGCCCTTATGAATTTACAGAAAGAACGTTACACCACCATCAAAACGGTAATGGAGATTTTGAAGCTTGACTATGTGCGTCCCTGGATAATCTCGATTGAGGCCGATAAAATTGTCCGGCCCTACGATCTTTTCTCGTGATTGCGGCCACCTCGAACTCTTCCGACAACAACGCCCTCGCCTCATTCCATTTGCCTGCATTAAAATATTGCCAAAGCTCATGGGCAGCATTAACCGCATTCTCATCGTTATCGCTCATCGACATCTTCGGACTCCATTTTCATTTGTGACTGCTAGATGAAGGTACCCATCGGTACAGTGTGGGAATTGAAACCCCAAGATTTTTTGCCACATCTCTTGGCGGAGTCCCGTTGGCCAGCAGTTTCTTTGCAGATTCAATCTTGCTATTTGTCATAAGACGTTTACGACCACCAATACGCCCCAGTCGCCTTGCTGTTTCTAAGCCTGCCCGGGTCCGTTCTATCGTCAGTTCCCGTTCCATTTCCGCTAAGCTGGCCATGACATGGAAAAAGAACCGTCCTGACG
>CAJBRY010000086.1 GCA_903958085.1 uncultured Geobacteraceae bacterium | reverse complement strand
ATTTGGTCGGATTTTTTCTATCGGACAGACAAAATAGTTTTTCGACTCATCAACCGTTTCCGTTACCTGCAGAAGCGCAGCCATCCCTTTGCCGAGGCCGCCTACTCTAGCCATTATTCTTCTCCCTCTGTATTATCTCGCGGGCTAACTGAAGATAGCTGGCAGCACCGCGCGAAGTGATGTCGTAATATATAACCGGTTTGCCGTGGCTAGGCGCTTCCGCCAGACGAACGTTTCGCGGGATTACGGATTCGAACACCTGCCCGGGAAAATGCGAACGAATCTCTGTTGCCACCTCTTTTCCAAGATTGCCGCGTGCATCAAACATAGTCAGCAGAATTCCTTCTATTTTCAAAAGCGGGTTGAGGTTTTTCTGAATAAGACGAATTGTCTGGAGAATCTGTGAAAGACCTTCCATTGCATAAAATTCACACTGCAGCGGTATCAGAACGGAGTCGGCAGCAGTCATGGAATTGATTGTCAAAAGGTTGAGCGATGGGGGGCAATCGATAATGATGTAACGGTATCGTTCTGCCAGTGACGCAACAACAAACTTCAACTTTTGCTCCCTACCGGTCATTGTGGCAAGTTCAAGTTCTGCACCGGCAAGATCTGAGTTGGCAGGTAGAATGTGCAAAAAAGGCTGTCCAGTATCTATAATCATATTACCGGCATCTGCCTCATTGATCAGAGCATCGTATATTGTATGTCGCAGAGCTGTTTTATCTACCCCGACTCCACTGGTTGCATTACCCTGCGGATCAATATCTATCAACAGCGTCGGACGTTCGGTTGCAGCAAGAGACGCTGCTAGATTAACAGCAGTTGTGGTCTTACCTACCCCACCTTTTTGATTCGCTATACAGATGATTTTAGTTAATTGTTTCAAGACTTATGCCTTCTGTTTGCAACAGCTCTAAATGTCATTTAGTCTAATCAATCTTCCGAATTACCAGTCTACTTGCACCCTTGTCAAAGATTCCCTCTTCCTTGGAAACAACTTCCAGCATCAGCAGTTCGCGACTGTTTTCATCATATCCAAAATCGGCAAGATAAAAATCACTCTTGTTCGTATGCCACTTCTCCTCCATATTTATACCATCCCAGGAAAAGCAAAAGAGACTGTTATTTGCGTAATAATGTTTGTTAAGCATATACCATGATGCCGTATTTTTCGGCACAAGCATCTCACCATTTGCCTTCATAACAATTCTCTGATCAAGATGCACCTGCCGATAGGTGCTGCCGGTTGTACGAAGGTTATCAAGGTCTGTACGATTGAAATACGTTTCGCTTCCGCTGAACTCTTCGCTGCTTTTCCAGAGTTCATCGCCCTTCTCTGAATAGACCTTAAGAAAACCACCCTTATCGATGACGACAGGATTTGTTTCGCCCTTGGCATTTTTGAGAAGGTTAAAATTATAAAGATAAGCCAGCTTCGGCAGTTTGAGCGGATTTATTAATTTATAGCCTTCTCCGTTCTTTACAACTTCAGACACATCACCTGAAAAATCTTTATTGCCGGACATCTGCTGACCGTACAGCCTCTTTGTGCCGCCAGCAATCGTAACCGCTCTGAAGAAGTACGGCAGTGCCCCCGCAACCTGCTTCAGCGACGCACCGTCAACTACCCATACCTGTGATGCAAGCTTCTCACCATTCAGCACGGTCACATATATTTCAGGGATATTATCTTTATCAAGATCAGCAGTATCAACGGAAATTACTCTCTCGTAAACCTTGTACGGAATCTTTGAGATCAGTTTTAAATCAGTACCCTGTCGATAATATCTCAGCGTCCGGTTACCAACCACGAACAGTTCGCGCTCGCCACTTGAAAGAGTACGTCCGATCGCAAGACCACTCAAAGCGTCTTCCATCTTGAGGATAAGTTGGCCAGTAGCGTGGAGAGTAGGTATAGGCTTTATTACATCAGTGGTTAAAGTGGTGGTCTGGAGTGAAATTGCTGCAATGCTTTTATTGATTTCATCTGACAAAGCTTTTGCAAGCGTTCCTACTGCCGGGATAAGCTCATCTGGACTCTTTCCTTGCGTAAATGCCCTCGCAACGACTGTTCCGGCACTGTTCACCGCAACCGCATCCAGACTGAAAACTTTGCCACTCAGAAGATAGCTTCCAGAAACCTTGATTTGGACTCCTTCAGATTTATTTACTGTTGCTATCTTATCACTCGCAATTCGCGATAACAGGAGATTCTGAATTGTTGCTTTCACCTCTTCAGGCTTGGTCGCACCACTCACACTGAACTCAGCGATATATGTAGTGACTGGGGCACTCCACGCAAAATTGCCTGTTATCAGCACAAATATAAGTGTTGCAAATATGTTGCGAGCGTTCATTTTTTCCCCAAAATTTCACTTAAAGCCTAGCTTTGCAAATTATCAAATTCTGCAGGGTTCTACAATGATTTAATATATAATTTAATGTCTGGCATGCAGCAGAAGAGATAATCGCGGATATGAAGTAAACACATCAACTTAGAATATCAATAAAACGAGCGCACAAAGGGGCAATGACTTACAGGTTAATGCCCCTTTTGCGTAGGGATACCATGAGACAGTTCAGATGCACACGGCCAGAAGTATATGAAGCATGCACTACAGGTCATCACGACAGTTCAGGAAGGCAGGGACACTATATCTTTGCTGAAACGCCAGATAGATGCAATTGCAATAATGATGAAAAATTCCCAGAAAAAAATTCCTTTGATCTGGAAGAATGGTAGATAACGATGCAGCAACAACAATCGTTAAAAAGCCAATACAGTTTTTATTCCAATTTCCAGACTTCAACAACCAAAAATCGGCTAAGTAACTGGTATTTCGAGCAGGCAAATCTTTCCACAAAAATTGTGGATAACCCTGTGAATGCTGTGGATATGTTTCATAAATGTAACAGAAAGACTAGTGTTTTGTCGCTTTGCATAGATATTGAACATGGCATGTAACTAGCTGTTTTTGCGTGTCAATAGTTATTTTTTGCAGATAGAATTTTTGTTAAGAATAGCTTTGCACCCCCAAAGTCTAAAAAATAGGCACTATATCAGCTACTAACGAAAAAACAGGTGGCGGATTCAAGTCTGAAGTGCAACAGCCAGTGGTGGTTTGGTATAACACATTTCCACCCCGAATAACACCTCATGCGGCGACCTGAATCCTAATACTTTACGTGGTCTGTGATTT
>CAJBRY010000085.1 GCA_903958085.1 uncultured Geobacteraceae bacterium | reverse complement strand
GGGGATAAGATAAGATATACGGTATGGGATAAAAATTTAAGCCCCGTAGCCGATGCTTACTTGAGAAGTCTTCTCCCCGCTCAAGAGAGCCCTCAGCATCGAGGCTTGGTTACATTTATACCAGAACAAAAACAAAATGTCAAGGGGGCTAACCAAAACAGTCTTCCTGCCTATACTTTCAACCAGCTCAGAGAAGTAGCAAAGAACAAATTCGGGATTGAATTTACTAAATTGAATGCAGAGCAAAAAGATGAGGCAAGGAAATTAGCACAGGCGAGATATGCTCCCTCTTCCTCTGATATGGTGAGGAAGTCCCTCGCTCCTTTCGCTGGGACTACTCCTGCTCAGCAAGCTGCTCTTAAACGAGTTGGTCTTATAACGGAACCCGAACCTATTAGAGATGGTCTCGACAGGATGCGCGAGAGACCTATATGGATTTCTTGGGATTTCCAGGGACTTCTCAAATTGGATTAAAGATCAGATTGCAAGGGCAAGACTTGTGGAAAAACGGGACTTTATAGTTTTCACCCAAAAAGGCGAAAACCCTGTCGGGGGTCGCCCTGTTACCGAATACCATCTTTCCATAGATTCTGCCAAACACGTTGCCATGATGTGCGGTACGGACAAGGGCTTTGAAGCTCGATTTTATTTCTCAGCATTGTTATGTTATAATCTTTCAACAGATATGATTCAACTTTCTGGGCAGTCATGCTCGATATATTGAAAGCAGGAGCTTTAATGGATTTTTTCTTCAGAAAAAAAGATGATCGTAAAGCTGAAGAGGGTAAGCCTTTACTTCAAATAAATCTGTCTGGTAGGCCATACAACTCCTACAGCGAACGAGATACCTGTATAAAGTTATGGCTGCCTGAGTCCATCAAGGAGAGGCTCAATGAGGTCAGCACATACATTGATACTTCCATCTCAGATTTTTTGCGTCAGGTCCTTTTCATTCATCTTTATGGACGAGTCGACTTTCTGGGACTGTTGCAGACTAAGCATCCTACCGCATTAAATAGCCATATTGACACCGGTATCGCCCCAGATATAACACCTCAAGTTGAACTTAGTATAAAGGCCGTAAAAAAACCAAAGGTCTTAAAATCTGTTCAGGAGAAAAGCACCGCCAGCTTTAAAATATGGGTTCCTTCTCAGATGAAAACGGATTTGGAGCGGTTGGCCGCGAAGCACAAAATATCCCTCTCTAATTATGCTAGAAGAGTGATCATTACTCATCTACTTGGCAATCTCCCCTACGATAGCGCCCCATTTAAGCAGTCACCCCCATTCGCTACTGAAGATTATTGATACCTCTCATCCCCAAATAGGGGAAGTTTTTGTGCTGTGTTCTTCAGCCATATACTATCAGTTTACACAGAAACTGCTGAGTTTGGGGGCCCGTCAGATAGTTTCTTAGACACAACTTTCCCAAAAACATAGGAGGTAATCATCATGCCGGTAGAAAACAGAGGACGGGATCACAAGCATTTTATGGAGATAATGGGCAAAGGCATCTCGACAGTATCAGGGATGCGGCAAGGGAAGCAGGGTTCACAAACACATATTCTGGAGTCAAGCTCACAACTGTCACAATCAATAGTTGCGACGAAAAAGGAGTCGGTCAATATGAAATCTACTAAACTTACCTTAGAAGATGGAAGAAAAAAGTTTGACTCACTGTCACCAGAAGACCAGCAGAGAATACTTAACGCAATAGGGCTTGAGAATATCAGTTCATCATTAGTCGTTATGTCAAGGATGCGCGATGAAATGGAAGGCGGGAGGACAGTGCAGCAGTGGCTGGATGAGCTTTCAAAAACAGCGGACTTTAATAAGTAATATGGGGTAAATACGATGCCAGCAACGTACAGAGGCAGAAACGACAAGTGGTTCCAGGAAAACCTGGGCAACGGGGCAATGACGATCTCGTCACTAGGGCGCAAGGACTCAAAGAGCGATACATCGGAGAAGCAGAATCATCTGGTGCCAGATTCTCCACCAGTGCCGCAGGAGTGGTTGGATCAGTTCGACCAGGAAGCCAGAGAGCAATGGAGCGGCTTTGACATGGACTGCATTGAGGCATTTAAGCGTGGTGACCGAATTGGATTGCCCTTTGAAGGCGGCGCTACCTTTCAGCCGATCAATGAACACCTCCTGGAGATGGCTTTAAAGAGCAGTCAAGGTTCTGATGAATCTTCGATTGTGGATTGTTTTCTAAAGTTCGTTGCTGACTATAACTACACCACACGAGAGCAATTCGTTTGGGACTGGGTCAATTATCATCAATTGCACCACGGAACAGGTTATGGGAGCACGATGAAAGATCATTTCAATCTCGTATCCTATATGAGAAAGCATACGGAAAAGTACCCTGACCTTGATAGCAGAATTTACAAACTGGCAGAGATTTCAAAGGATGCCGACTCTTTTGGAAATGGTTCGCTGGCTCTCGTTTATCCTGCATATTTTTATGGCTTTGTTGTCGGTGAAGAGCCAGCAGAGTTCGTCAGGTATATCACCAGTTTCACCCATACCAATGAAGACGCAACCAAGGCTGTCAATCTGCTTATGGATATTATTGAAGGCAAGCACGTTGATGCACCAACTGAAGAGTTTATCCGAAAGAACTGTTTTGCTGAACATGCGACTGCTTACAATACGTTGCTGACAGCAATGTATATTGCTGACGCTGGGACAGAGATGGAAGTGATCAGGCGTGCGGTTTGGGTTGGTGGCGATACCGATAGTACCCTGGCAACTGCAATGCTGCTATGGAAGATGAAGACAAATTCTGCTCAGAAATATCGGCAGTTCGTTATGGAAGAGGACTTCATAATGGGAAGTCCGGTTAGCGATTATGAATTGTCGGAAGAAGACTGGAAGAGAAAAAAGGCAACTTTGGAACAGAAGCGGCAAGAAATAATGATGGGTACGGGCTGACCTCCCGGTCTGTCGCAGGAAAGTAAGTGAACGGAGGATTATGTCAATGGCCAAAATAATAATGGAACCAACGAACGAGAAGTGGTGGGAGGAGAACGTGGGCAGGGGTGGCGCGATTCCTTTAGGGATGAAGCAAGGGCCAAAGTCTCCAAACTCATCAGACGAGAAAACTCTGGTAAAAGACTCTCAGCCGGATCAGGACCTGATAAACTTTCAGAACCAGTCAGGCAGGAGTTCAGAGAACAGATGAACGCGGATTCTCCATCAGAGAAGACGGACGACATGAAATGGCCCACTGGGACAAAAATTCGGGGAGGCATACTATGACACAATACAAGAACTTCAAGGAACGGATGGCGAACATCCAGCCGCTGCCAGCAGATCATCCAATATTCAAGGAAGGGCCAACGATGTATACGCCTCGCTCTATGCCGAGAGGAGACAGTTTGCAGAAGAGCAAGGATGGATCAAGCCCGGTGCCAGCGATGCAGAGCGAAGCGCCTATATCGGATGGAGCCCAGAAGAGTTCAGCAGAAAGCTTGGAGAAGCCTTAGATGGAACGCGAACTCAATCTGACATATCTGCTGGAATTGGCGCAGATGCCGGGAGCAGAACGGATGTCCTCGGAGCTGACCGTGGAACAGAGACAGGCAGCATGGAGAGACCCGGAACTTACATCGGTAGTTTATCGGATGCGGAATACTCTCAAGGCTTGCGGATTGAGCCGGGAGTTGCTGACGGAGTTAGGTTGGCCAGCAGTGCTGAAACATGTTTTGTCCTAGCCCCAAACGGGCTATCACATCACGGCAACTTTGAACAGGGGGTAGATTATGGAAAAGGCTATTGAGAAGACATACATTCTTTCTGGCAAGAGAGCGGAGCCGAACAGTCCGATTTTCAGAGAAGAGCCGAGCAGCTTTACACTGCCGCCTGGAATGTCAGAAAAGCATTTAGCGAAGAAAAAGAGCAAAAAAATTGAACAAGTAATTGACCTCACCGAATTAGAGCATTGGCCAAGGGAATATTTTGATGTGATTGCATCTGACTTGACGACCGCTGAACAACGAGCGGATATGGACCGCGAAGAAAGTATGTGTGGTCCAATAGGGAGATTGAAGATGATGCTTGGGCATAGGGGAATACCTCGCAAATGGGTAGTAGAATACGGTTGGCCAAGAGTGCTGGACAAGATCAGGGAATATGCAGCTGATAAAAGGATCAGGCTAATTGAACCAGAGAATTACGATAAAGGAAATGTGGTCAGTAATTTGCAATAATAGATATATTCATATACCTATAGTGATTGTCAGTAATAATGATTTTATTATGTTACTTAGGGCGAGAAATGAAGAGCTTTGGAGCATAAATAAAGAATAATTTCGCGGGTGCGAGAAGGAGTTTTATGGATAATATACAAACTAAAGAAGAGCGAATGAACCGTATCAAGGGCAGTGTTATTGGATATGCAGTCGGTGACGCAATCGGAGCCTTGACAGAATTTATGACCCCTGGGGAAATTAGGAAGAAGTATGGCAAAGTTACTGAAATGCTTCCTGGTGGTTGGATTAAAGGTAGGATCGCTGGAGAAACGACAGATGATACTGCCATAATGAAAGCAGTTCTAAGCTCTTTGGCAGCAAGCAATGGAGTGCCAGATTACAAAGACATGGCAGACAGACTCCTTGCCTGGCTGGACACTGGACCAAAAGATGTCGGCATGGCTTGCCGTAGAGTGATGTGGTCAAGTAATAATGGACATTTTGCTAAGCCACTTTTCTCTGGTGATATGTATCTTCATATTCTCTGGGACTGACATTCCCCAAATATGAATGCCGTCTTCTGCTGTTGTAAAACATTTC
>CAJBRY010000084.1 GCA_903958085.1 uncultured Geobacteraceae bacterium | reverse complement strand
ATATAGGCATTTGAATTACGCTGTCTGTTTTTCAATCCTGCCCTGTCGGCCAGAAATGAAGAGCCAAGTTCAGCAACCAGCTCTTCTTTGGAATAAAGTTCATCGCCAAACTTGTTAGAAAACGCCTCAAATCTGTTCAATCGTTTCGGGTGGCCACTGGCATGTATATTATGCCGATATCGGCATAATTGCCATAATGCCGCATCCATTATTATGCCGCACCGGTTTTGCTAACCCCTGTTGTTAGTGCTTTTCCGGTGCGGCTATTCGGCATAATTTATAAGCTTTCGAGGAAGTTGAGTAATTTGTCATTCGGTTTATAACGACCAGATTTTATGGACGGATTGGACATTTTCGCCAGCGCTTTTTCTTTTAACGTCATATCAGCATGGATATAAACCTGTGTGGTTTCTATTGATTCATGACCGAGCCAAAGAGCAATCACAGCCTGATCTACGCCATGATGGAGCAAATCCATTGCCGTACTATGTCGCAGAATATGCGGGCTAATCCTTTTGCCGATCAGAGAAGAACAGGATCGGGATGCCGTTTTCATGTGCCGTTTTACCAAATGTTCAAGAGCATCCCGGCTCATTTTATCCCCGCGCATAGTTGGAAAAAGCGGATCGTGGTCAGAGCCGCATCGTTCCTTTAACCAGGTTCTCATTGCGCCAACAGTTTCACGTCTTAGGGGTGTTGCCCGAAGCTTACGTCCTTTGCCTAAACAGCGTACATGTGCCCCTGTTTCAAGAACAATATCACAACATTGTAAATTTACAAGTTCAGTTGCTCTTAACCCGGTCTGTAAAGCGATTGCAAGGACTGCATGATCGCGACGTCCGATCCATGTGGAGCAATCCGGTGCATTTAACAAAGCCTGCATTTCCAGGGCATCCAGGAACTCAACATTACGCTTAACATAGCGTTTGGATGGCATACTCAGTATTCTCTGGCAATGAAGCATATAAGCTGGTTCATGAACTGCAACAAACCTGAAGAAAGACCGGATAGCTGCCAGCCGTGTATTCCGGCTTCTGGCAGCGTTTTTTCGCACGTTTTCAATATCGTCCAGGAATACTCCGATCATTTCAGCATCAAGATCATTAACACTCATCATCGTTGGCGCTTTCCCAGTCTTCTCACCGGCAAATTTTAAAAGCAATCTGAATGTGTCACGATAACTGCTGATCGTATGAGGACTCGCTTCCATCTGTGTATAAAGTTTGTCCGTAAAAAATTTCTGGACCAGTGCAGAAAGAGTCATGACGGTCATGGTTGCACCTCCTTCTCCATATAATTTTCCGCGCGCTGTGAAGCCAGGGCCAGCAATTCAGGAACGGCCTCAATGTACCAATAGGTAAACGTGACTTTTCGATGCCCTAAATAATTGACCAGTTTGAGCATTTCCTGATCGATATTTTTGCCTTCCTTGTACCAGTTCATCATGACTTTAACCGCAAATGTATGCCGCAAATCATGAATGCGGGGACCAACTCCGTGTTTGTGGAAAGGTTGTTCTGTGCGCAGACCAATCATTTTACCAATAACTGCAAAGTTGTACCTGACAGCGCAATCGGTCAAACGAATGCCATCATCAGAAACAAAAAAAGGTTCAGGTTTATGCCCTAAAAGCCTGTCACGTTTTCTGGAATATTCTTTCAACTGGCTTTTTGTGCACTCTGTAACCGGTAATATCCGGTTATTCCCATTTTTACTGTAGGTCACCGTAATAATTCCATTTTGCAGGTCTACATCCCTGTCATTTAGAGAAATAGCTTCGCTGATCCGCAGTCCTGTTACAGCCACAAGCCCAAAGAATGCCGGATAGGTGATTGAACGAAAGCCATTTCCTGAAGGCAGAAGACTGGCAACTTCAACTATGCACCGGATCTGATCATCGGTATAAATAAAAGGTCGTTTTCGTATCTGATGACCGGAGATTAAATTTTGAGGTGGAATTTCATGACGTGAGTCAATACAGTATAACCAGGATGCAAACAACCGGACCATTCCCAAACGTCTTGCCCATGT
>CAJBRY010000083.1 GCA_903958085.1 uncultured Geobacteraceae bacterium | reverse complement strand
GGACAAATATTTGTGGTAAATCGACCTTCGTATCAATAATAAACTTGGCAGTTTTTTCGAAAACATCCTCGTTATCTTCATCGAAGCCAAACATGAAGTTTCCCTCAACGGCTATCCCTCTCTTATGAAGCTTGTCGATAAGCATGTAATAATCTTCTACTCGATTCTGTCGTTTATTAGCGGTCTTTAGGTTACTTTCGTTTAAGCTTTCAAAGCCCACACTTACTGAGATACAGCCACTTTCTGCCATTAGGTCCAGCAACCAATCTTTATCTATTACGTTCATAGTGATCTGGCTTATCCAGCGAATATGCAATTTTCCGAGAGCTTCCAATAGTTCACGAGTTTTTATGGTATCTGCAGTTATTGTGGCATCAGGAAACCACACGAACCTTGCGCCAACACGGGATATTTCCTGAACCACACTTGTTACACTGCGTGAGCGATAATGCCCATGCGAAGCACCAACAGAACAAAAGTCACAGGTAAAGGCACAACCACGAGAAAATGAGACAACATGAACAGGAAGATAGTGACCTTTCCCAATATCGTAGTTGTAGAAGGGGATAGCATCCATATGTATCACCCCCGTGCTTTTATAGTTTTTCTTCAGTTGCTTGGCATTAAGATCAGCGACTATCTCACTAACATAGTTTTCTGCTTCGCCTTGACAAATAACATCGAACTCATCAAGGCAATCTTGTGGACGTGCTGTGGCATGAATGCCGCCAATAGCTGTGGCAATACCCTCACGTCGAAAATTCCGCGAAATTTCTATTGACCTCTCGAACTGGAGCGTTGTTGCTGTTATGCATACAAGATCAGGTCGAATAGTGTAGTCAATAGGGGTCACCTGTTCATCCAAAACGTCCACGTCAATGAGCTTTTCGAATAATGCTTTTAATCCAAATAGTGTTATTGGTGGAAGCAACGCACAAACATCACCAACATTGAATGAAAATTCGTTATGTAGAACCGTGCGAAGAATTGGTCCTATAATTCTATCGAATCCACCCCTGTTCTGGTGAACATACTTCCCAGGTGTAGATGGATTAATGAGCAATATGCTGGCCATACTACTATCTCCGTCTTATAGCTTTTTGTGCGACATGATTACCTGCGTAACATAGGCATTGAGTCGTTTTTTAAGGAAATAAATAACAATTGCTAAACCTGATAGCAGAACAATATTTAGGGGCAACGTTAATACAGACCATGTTTCTGTTAATAAATATCCAACTGCTATCCATAATGATGCCCAAACACAAATACCACCGAGTGACCAAAATATAAATTGCGACACTGGCATCACCGCAATTCCAGCAGGGAACGAAATTATTGACCTGATTACGGGAAAACAACGTAGGATTCCGACCCAGATTGCCCCTTCATTTTTTATAAATAGAACCATAGCCAGAGCAGTCCGGTTACCTGGAAATAGGCATGATATTCTGTTGTTTTTGAACCGGCGATTGAATTTCTTCAATAATTTAAACGAGTAATTCACTCCAAGGCATCTTCCGATGAGGTAAAGTACAAACGTACCCAACAGATTTCCAGCAACAGCGACACAAAACACAGAAAGGATTGTGTGATTAGTTGTTGTGGCAAGAATCCCACCAAAAGCGAGCACAAGTTCACTTGGTGGACCACTAATCAGACCATTTGCTAGCATAAAGGCGAAAATGGCTGCCAATCCATATATTGTTATGTAATGTTGAATAAATTCGGTCATATAAGTGTTATCCAACCTGCCCCGATAAGTTATCTAGTGAAGACAAAAACGATTTATCAGCTCTGTGTTTACATGGCTGGCACCCTATTTCGTTCGTGCCACGCCGTTTGTCAGAAAAAAATATATGCCAAGAAGAAGACCAAAGAGTCCTCCCAGCCTACCATTGAAAGCTACTTCCTTAACTCCAAGAACAGTTCCAGAGATCTTGAGTTGATATGACTCAGCGTAATTCTTAAACCAATCCGGAAGCGATGATGCCAACATTGAGTAAGCACTCTCGACAAACCAAACCATAATAAAAATTTGTGCCAACCAAAAAAAAGGACGGCACCATTTAGCAATTGCACTTTCCCAAGCATTACCCAGCTTAATGTTTTTGTATGGGATAAGCAGAAAAGCATAGATGACGAAAGGAACTACAAACAGAAACACAGCACTGACTCTGTCTGTTTGAACTGTCAGTAATTCTCG
>CAJBRY010000082.1 GCA_903958085.1 uncultured Geobacteraceae bacterium | reverse complement strand
GTTCCTTTCCATGATATGGGCATTGCCAGAAAAAGTGTATCAAGCCTGGCTTCGTCAAACCCCTCGCCAATATATTTACCCGTGGCAACGATGGTTAATTGCTTATCCGCTTGCGTTTCGGTTATCCTAGCCAATAACTCTCTGGTTTCTTTTGCCCCCATACCGCCGGTAAGAGCGATTACATCAGGTATGCTTTCACTTAACTTTTTAGTAAGCCCTGCGACGTGAGCGGTTCTTTCGGTGAGCACAAGGGAATTTCTACCATTTTGAAAAGCACTGATTACATCATCAGCAATCAGTTGATTTCTAAATTCATCTGTGACAATTTTTGAGTACAGCTCTTGAATGGAGATTTCCTTTTCATGCTTTTCAAACGGCATTCGAAAACCGGTAAATCTCGGAATAACATAGTGTTCAAAAGGCCTTTTTTCTGCTTGCTTTTTGGCATCCACACTGTATCTGATTGGCCCGCAATGCATGAATATAATCGGATGATGACCGTCTCGCCTGGCAGGAGTTGCAGTCAATCCATACACATATTTTGCATGGACGTTCTTGAGTATCTGTTCAAAGCTGACTGCAGGCACATGATGGCATTCATCAACAATCACCATGCCGTAATTTTTTATAAAGTCCTTTGCTTCACCGCCACTGGTCAAGGACTGCATAATGGCAATATCAATAACGCCGCCTTGGTTATTTTGACCTGCACCTATCTGTCCAATCAAACCTTGTTGCTTTTTTCGTCCTCGCTTTTTCTCTAAAACCGGCAATACTTCATCAATGTTCAGGAATTCTGTCAATTTTACCGTCCATTGCCAGAGCAGTTGCTGTCTATGAACCAATATCAGGGTGTTTACTTTTCTCTCAGCAATGAGTTTTGCGGCAATGACTGTTTTCCCAAAGGCAGTAGTTGCGGCGAGCACGCCACTTTCATGCTTTAACATCTCCTCTGCGGCCAAGTGCTGTTCTTCTTTCAGTATTCCGATAAATTCCACCTTGAAGGGACTGCCCGGATTAGTATTATTCAACCATATTGCTTCAGCTCCTGCCTCGGCAAACACATTTAGCACATCACTTTCACAGCCTCTGGGCAGGCAGAGATAATCCGGAGTTTCATCTGCGCACGAAATAATCCGGGGTTTGTTATAGGTCGGCATCCGCATCGCTTGTGCTTTGTAAAACTCCGGATTTTTAAATGCTGCTAACCGTTTTAAAACATTTAACCCCCTCTGCGAAATACCTGTTTTTTCAATGTAGATCATGTTTGCTTTTACAAGTTTAACTTCTTTGGGAAAATCAGTTTTTGACCATTTTACACGGTCTTTTTCCCATGGTTTGACGAGTTCTTCATCAGCCTCTTTCAAAGCGCCCAGCTCGTTTCCATGGCATAATTTTGGTGTCAGTGCGATTATTTCAGGTTCGGATAATTTTTCTATTTTTGCCAAGAAGTCCCACTGATCCTCATAGGGATTGAATTTTTCATTAATAAAAATACTGTTGCCGAGTTCCCGGGATTTTTTCTGCAGCGGAAGAGCAATCAAATTGCCAAAGCCGCCTTTGGGCATTGTGTCCTGACTGGGAAAAAAGCGGTCATAAGATTTAAATGCTATTTCATGCCTTTTACCCATGGAATAGGTAAGCAAAGCAGATCCGAACTTTCTGGCCAAGTGCGCGGGAAGCCGGTTCTGAAAGAAAAACCAGGCGTGCGCTCCGCTACCGGAGCGGGATCGCTCAATGGCAACGGGAATATCGAAGGTAACACAGACTTCCCGAAGAGTGGAAATATCTTTTTGCCATCCGTCATCATCAAAATCAATTGCCAGAAAATGGCACATATCATCATGGTACATAGGGTATATGCCGGCAACGATGCTCCCACGCAAATGTGCCTCAATAACTTTTTCATTCAAAACATCGTAAGCTTTATGTTGGCAGTTGAAGCATTTAACTGCTGGTTTTCGACATAGACTTGCTTTCCATTCATTCAAGCAAACAGGCGCATAACCGGCCCGGCCGGCCTTGCTCTGCCATCTTCTGGCATAGACATCATCGCGGCCTTTAAACAGCGACATAAACAAACTGATCTTCTCTGCGGAATTGGTAATTACAGAACAAGAGGTTGCAACCC
>CAJBRY010000081.1 GCA_903958085.1 uncultured Geobacteraceae bacterium | reverse complement strand
TGAACTTGAAACATTTGCTTTAAATGTAACAGCTGTACCTGTATAAAAAAAATGGTTTAATATCAAGCAAAATCGACAAAAAATATTGCGGTAGAACTAGAGGTGGCTGGGGCTTACCGGAGATTGTGTGCCATTTTGAAGAGCAAAGACCAGCGTCTTCGGTGCCGGGGCTACATAACTGCGGGAATCTTCTTCTCTGCTTTCGCTGGGATTCTCTTTTTTAGGCTCTTTCGGTTTTGTTGTAAAAGAAAACAGTGATAATATCAAGTAATATATAGAGATAAGCTCTTTGGAAATTGACACGTTCTCTGAGGTCGTATAAAGAGAACAGATGGAAAAGAAAAAACATTTACGAGACTTGTATTGTAATCCGGGATTCAGGGCAAGAGCGACCATAAAACCCCATCCTGAAAATTCCAATGGATGGATTATTACCCTTGATCGTCGCCAAAAAAAACAGTCTGTGCAGTTTGCGGTACAAAGACACGTGGTTTTCGGGATCGCAGGATGCACCAGGTACGTGATCTGGATGCCGGAACAGCGCACATCTACCTTGAGTTTGAATATCGTCGGGTTGATTGCCCCCAATGTGGAACCGTGAAACGAGAGACGCTTTCATGGTTGGCCAGTTCGGCGCGATTCACGCAACGGTTTGAAGACAGGATTGGTTTGCTCTGCCGCGAGATGAGCGTCAAAAAAGTTGCTGAACTCAATAATCTCAGTTGGGATCAGGTGTGCCGCATGGAGAAGAGTTACATGTGGCGATTGATGGAACAGCATCCTCCTTCTGAACAGCTTCGGGCAATAGGTATTGATGAAATATCTGTTCGCAAAGGTCACACCTATGCCATTGTAGTTGCCGATCTTGACCAGAGACGGCCGATCTGGCTGGGCGGACATGGCCGCACCGAGAAGGATATGAGGTTGTTTTATGACACCATTGGTACTGAACGTTGCAAGAACATTGAATTGGCGGTTATGGATATGTGGAAGCCGTTTCGTAAAGTGACGCTGGAAAATGCACCTAATGCCCAGATTATCTACGACAAGTTTCACATTATGAAGCATTTAGCAGACGCACTCGATGAGGTCAGGCGTAGCGAATACAAACGTGTCAACGAGAAAGATCGTCGCTTCATCAAGGGGCAACGCTATACGCTGCTATCCCATAAATCCAATCTGGATATAAAAGGGCGAAATACTTTGGAGATACTTTTAAAAGCCAATAAGCGGCTGCATAAAGCTTATCTCCTGAAAGAATCGTTCGGGCAATTATGGGATTATAACAATCCGATCTGGGCACGAAAGTTCTTTGAGAGTTGGAAATGCCAGTTGCGTTGGCAACGGCTTAAACCATTTGAAAAGTTTGTTGCACTTATTGAGCGTCACTGGGATGGGATTGTCAGTTACTGCCATCCTGAGCACAAAGTTTCACTGGGTTTCATGGAAGGATTGAATAATAAGATTCGTCTAATTCAGCGCAGAGCATACGGTATTAAAGATCAGGAATATCTTATGTTAAAAGTTGTTACTTCATTTATCAATGAACAGAAATAGAGCTAATTTTATGCACAACAAAACCGAAAGAACCATTAAATAAACACACTGAATGGACAGATTAAAATATTAATGAATTATAGCTCAATTTGTGAAAAAAATTGAAAGGTAAAGTTAGAGTGCGTATGTACAGCTAAGAAGAAAACAGTTTATGAAATACAGC
>CAJBRY010000080.1 GCA_903958085.1 uncultured Geobacteraceae bacterium | reverse complement strand
CATAAGCAATCGGAGCCTTCATATCCGGAGTACCAAGCTGGGCTATTACACAACCGTCAATATACTCCACCATTGAGTGAACAATGCTTTGAGGATGAATATTAACCTGAATCTTTTCGACCGGAGTATTGAACAGCCAGCGGGCCTCAATAACCTCCAATCCCTTATTCATCATTGTTGCTGAGTCGATGGTAATTTTTTTGCCCATGCTCCAGTTTGGATGATTAAGAGCCTCCAGTACCGATACTCTTGAAAGAAGCGGAGTTGGGGTATTCAGGAAAGGACCACCTGAGGCTGTAAGAATAATCTTCCCGATATCCTCACTACGGTGCCCTTCAATAGACTGAAATATTGCACTATGCTCACTGTCTACCGGAAAAAGTTTGACACCGTATTCAGCAACCAGATCCATAAATAGATGACCTGCTGTGACGAGGGTTTCCTTGTTCGCCAGGGCAATATCCTTGCGGGCATGTATTGCGGCGGCCGTGGGAACAAGGCCGGCAGCACCTACGATTGCAGCGACAACCATATCGGTTTCATCAGAAGTAGCGGCTGCAACTAATCCATCTACTCCACCAAGAATTGTGACATCAATACCGCTGCAGAGCTCTTTAAGTGTTGACACATCATCAGTAGAGGCCACTACAGCAATACGCGGCGAAAATTGTCTGATCTGACGCACAAAAAGCTCAAGATTCTTTCCGGCAGTCAAGGCAATTACTCTGAACCTTTCAGGATGAGAGGCAATAATCTCAAGAGTGCTTACACCAATAGAACCTGTTGAGCCCAGAATAGTGATGTTTTTCATCTGTCAGCCCCTGAAAAAAAAGAGAACATAATAGTAAGTAACAGGAGCGGCAAAAAGTATGCTGTCAAGGCGATCCAATACTCCTCCATGCCCGGGAATGAGTGTTCCTGAATCCTTCACACCGAAACTGCGCTTTAAAAGTGATTCAAAAAGATCTCCTGTTTGTCCTATAATCCCGATTACAATTGCCGTGACAATACTATCCTGTAGTGTCAATTGAGGAAAAAAAGTGAATTTTGCCAACAGAGTGCCACAAAGACTTCCCAAGACCCCACCAATGGCACCTTCAATACTTTTTTTGGGACTGACAAGAGGATAAAGTCGGTTTTTGCCGAATCTGCAACCTACGTAATATGCCGCCGAATCGTTAGTCATAACTATAAGCATAATGACAAAGAGCCATTGAACTCCAAAGGCAGTCTGTCGAAGCATAAGAAGATGCATAAGCAAAAATGGAATATAAATGAAAGCCAGCAGCGCTAAACCAGCATCCTGAGC
Organism: uncultured Geobacteraceae bacterium; assembly: GCA_903958085.1. Taxonomy (GTDB): domain Bacteria; phylum Desulfobacterota; class Desulfuromonadia; order Geobacterales; family Pseudopelobacteraceae; genus JACRCG01. Next base: position 1,753 of record CAJBRY010000080.1, on the reverse strand, counting down.
AGCAGCTTCAATAGAGTGCACGCGAAACAGAAACAGAAGTGAAAATCCTATAAAAAGCAGACCAACGCAGACAAAAATCAGTTTGTCGTTTTGAATTAGCGGGATAAAAACAAGTATTGAGCCGAAAAGAGAAGCTGGCCAGAGCTCAAGTTTTCTATGAGGCATCGCCATGTTGTAGAATTCTGCAATGCCTATTGAGGAAAATAGTGCCAAAAGGGAGGCAAACATAAAAATACCTCCCTTTAATACAATAAGGATCACAACTGGTAGCAGAATTAACGCTGAAATCAGGCGTTTGATAGGTCGCCCCTTTTATTTATCTGATCACTTGTCAGACCAAAACGCCGCTCACGTGATTGAAAGTCAGCAAGCGCTTTATGCAACTCGTTGATTGTAAAGTCAGGCCAGTTTGTTTCAGTGAAGTAGAGCTCTGTATAGGCAAGTTGCCAGAGTAAAAAGTTGCTGATACGCATCTCTCCGCTGGTGCGAATAAGAAAGTCCGGATCTGGCAGACCACCGGTATCGAGATAGCTGCCGAAAATATTTACGTCAATATCTTCATAAGATATTTTGCCTTCAATAGCGTCTTTTGCAAGTTTTGCAGCTGCCCGACTCAGTTCCTGTCTACCTCCATAAGAAAGCGCCAAAGTAAGAACCATACCGGTGTTGCCGGAGGTCTTGCGAATGGCTTCATCCAAGGTCTCATTTACGTCATCCGGAAGGTCACTACGATTGCCGATTACATTGTAACGAATATTTTTTCGCATCATGCGGGCAGTTTCCTGGCGAATGTACTTCTTAAGAAGCGTCATCAATCCTCGAATTTCCAATACAGGTCTTGACCAGTTTTCAGATGAAAAAGCGAATAGTGTAAGATATTTGATACCCAAAAGAGATGACTGCTCAACTACCATTTTAACGGTCTCGGCTCCACGTTGATGACCAACAATCCGTTTAAGCATGCGTTGCTGAGCCCAGCGACCGTTGCCATCCATGATGACCGCAAGATGAATCGGAAGTTTATTCGGGTCAAGCGGCATCATCAAACTTCCAGGACCTCTTTTTCTTTGTGAGCAACCGCCTCGTCCATCTTGAGTTCGTAACTTTTTGTAACATCTTGAACGTCTTTCTCATACTTCTTCAGTTCGTCTTCAGTAATTGCCTTATCCTTTTCCAACTTTTTCAGTTTGTCTATAGCATCACGTCGTATGTTCCTGAGCGCTATTTTATCCTCTTCGGCCTTCTTCTTGAGGCCTTTGACTATATCCTTACGACGTTCTTCTGTCAAAGGCGGGAGGTTGAGACGAATAGCTTTACCATCGTTCCCTGGAGTAAGGCCCAGGTTGGCATTCAATATAGCTTTTTCGATCGGACCGATCATTTTCGATTCCCACGGGGTTATAGTAATTGTACGAGCCTCAGGAACAGCAAGGGTTGCTACCTGACTTAAAGAGGATGTGTTGCCGTAATAATCTACAGTTACAGCGTCCAGAATGCTGGTGGTAGCACGTCCTGTGCGTATTTTCTGAAATTCATTTTTCAAAACGCCAAGTGTTTTTTCCATGTGAATTTTCATGTCATCAAGTACGTTTTTAGGCATGATCTATTCTCCTTGTACGATAGTGCCGATTTCTTCACCGAGAATTACTTTCTTGATATTACCTTCAGTTGTCAGATCAAAAACGATAATTGGCAGATTATTGTCCATGCAAAGCGATATAGCAGTGGCATCCATAACCTGCAACCCTTTTTT
>CAJBRY010000079.1 GCA_903958085.1 uncultured Geobacteraceae bacterium | reverse complement strand
GGTGCTGGCAATAATTTCCGGAAAAGAATGGCGCCTGGAGAAAAGCCGCAAAGATAAGTATATCTTTCTGGCAGCCATTGCAGGAACAGGACGTGAACTGCTGATGTTTCTGGCAGAATACGGCAGTTATCGCGGTCATTTTTCTTTTGATAGCTTTTACAGGTTTTATCCTCCGCTGGAACATGCCGCGACAATGCTTGTTGGAATATTTATCTCGTACGCCTTCATGCGTTACGGTTCCACTGAAAAAAGCTACCAGACTCGATTTTTAGCTGTCTCATCTTTTATTACAGTTGTCATATATTTTGTTACCGCATTTGGATGGCCCTCTTTTCTCTCAACTCACCCAAAAATTTCCTTCGCAATGTATGGTGGAGACCTTGCATTCCGCATCGCTGCAAGCCTGATTCTTGGAATTGCGCTGGCAAGTTTTTTAATGAACAGGATGCAGGGTACCAGAGTCGCAATCCCGCTTATACTCGGTATAAGTTTTCTGCTGCTTGACGAGTTGCTGATGATTCTTAATATCGCCACAATGGAACGAAACAGCGGAGTTTTGGCACCAATCAGACATAACCTTCATATCTGGGCAATTCCGTTTTTTATTTCAACCTATTGGACAGATCTTGCTTTCTCAAGAAAAAAAAATGAGGCGGAACTTGTTGAGCAGCATCAGCGGCTTGAAGATTTAAACTCAACGCTTGAAGCGCGCATAAACAAAATTGTCACTGATTTAAACCTCCGGGACTGGTTCAAAAGCGGACAGAATGAACTGAATACTATTTTGCGCGGCGATAAAAGCAGTGTGGAACTCGCAGATAAGGTTCTAGCGTTTTTAATATCATATCTTAATGCCGGTGTCGGGGTTTTCTATCTTTATGACGAACAGGACGAATCTCTCGAAATCATCTCCCTTTATGCCGTTTCCGGTGGGAAAGAACTTAACGGAAGGTTTGCCCTGGGCGAGGGTTTGCCTGGACAGGTAGCGTTGGAAAAAAAGCCGATTTTTTTGAATTCAGTTCCTCCTGATTATCTTCCGATAGGTTCAGCTTTGGGAGAAGCTGATCCGCTTAATATCGTTCTGCTTCCGGTTTTAAAAAATGAGGAACTTGTAGGCGTACTCGAATTAGGCTCTTTCAAGATGTTCACAGATAACGCCATGGAGTTTTTGAACATGTCGATGGAAGCTGTTGCAATATCATTCAGCGTGAACAATTCAAGAAAAAAAGTTGATGAACTTCTTGAGCAGATGCAGGCTCAGGCTGAAGAATTGAGAGTTCAGCAGGAAGAGTTGCAGCAATCGAACGAGGAACTTCTGGAGCGTTCGCGGATGCTCGAACAACTTAAATAGAAAAATCTGCTTTTACTGAAAAAAGGATAATTCATGGCAACTTCTATTCCAGTTCTCATTGTTGATGATCTTCCGCAAAACGTCATGGCTCTTGAAGCAGTTATTTCTGATGTAGGGGTTGAAATAATCACTGCGCTGTCAGGAAATGATGCGCTGCGGCAATCCCTTAAACATGACTTTGCCCTGATACTGCTTGATGTCCAGATGCCGGGAATGAACGGCTTTGAGGTTGCGCGTCTTATCCGTGCTAATCCCAAAACATCTCATTTCCCGATAATTTTTATTACCGCCGGAATGAAAGATCTGCTCGATCAGATTGAGGGATATGAAACCGGAGCCGTAGACTATCTGATGAAACCCTTTGAACCGGTGATTTTGCGCAGCAAGGTGAAGGTATTTAAGGAACTCTACCAGCAGCGCAAAGTCATTGAGCAATTTTACAACAATCTGGAGCAGATTGTTGAGGAGCGCACGACCGAACTCAAAGAGGCAAATGAGTTGATTACAAAACTTGCCGCAACTGACGAACTTACAAAACTGTTCAACCGCAGATTTTTCAACGACCGTCTACCTACTGCCATAAGCGCCGCACGCCGGCATAGCTACCCGCTTTCGATAATAATGATAGACCTTGACCACTTCAAAGCGGTGAATGACTCTTTTGGCCATAGCGAAGGTGACAAAGTTCTTAAGACATTTGCCGACATCCTGCGTGAGATGATCCGTGCCGAGGATATTCCCGCCCGCTGGGGAGGGGAAGAGTTCATCATAATTCTCCCGCTCACAAACTGTGACGCGGCGGAAGCCATGGCTGAAAGGATCAGGGTTGCCTGCGAAATCAAATCAGAGAGTATGCATGGAATGTCGGCAAGTTTTGGCGTTGCAGAACTTCGGAACGGAGAAAACGAGGACTCGCTTATCAAGCGCGCCGATGACGCCATGTATCAAGCAAAAAAAGAAGGGCGCAACCGTGTAGTCAGAGGGTAAGCGGAAACAAATGTGCTTTTGCAAAAAATCAAGCAAGTCCCCTCCCGTCAAGGGATGGGGGGAATTTTCTAAACCTGCTGGAGAAATATGAAGCGCCTGATTCCAAAAAATATAAGACATCAAATACTGCTGGTTGTTCTCATCGCCATGCTTCCGCATTTTATTTATTTGTCGTTGTGGAGTGATGGATCGCCAATACATCTCTTTGCAATCTTACTAACCACATTGATCCCACTCTATTTCGCCTGGTTTCTGGGGGAATATTTTGTCGCCAGCAGACTCAAGCGGATTATTGCCGTTGCTGAGAGCTTTGCTTCCGGCAATCTTGAAGGGAGAACCGGATTTTCTCAAGAAAGGGGAGAAATCGGGCAACTGGCTCGAGCGTTGGATCAGCTTGGCGACAATCTTGCGAGAGCTAATGAACAGCGACTTTCTTATGAAGAAGAAGTTAAGGCGGCGACCGAGTCACTTAAAGAGAGTGAGAACAAGCATCGCCTGTTATTTGAAAATGCAGGTGACGCAATTGTTATTCACAATGACAAAAAACTGCTGGCAGTAAACCGTGTCGCCTGCGAATCGCTCGGGTACACGCAGGATGAATTATTATCACTATCTCCCGGCGATATTGATACTCCAGAGCAGTACAAATTTCTTCCGGCAAGGTTTCGCAAACTGGTGGAAGATGGACACATCACCTTTGAAACGGAACACCTTCGTAAGGACAGATCAATTCTGCCGATAGAAGCGACCGCCAGGATAATTACGTGGGACGGCGAATCTGCTGTTTTGGCGGTATGTCGCGACATCTGCGAACGGAAGCAGATGGAGCAGGAACGTGTTCTCCTCCAGCAGAAGATGCTGAACGCCCAGAAGTTTGAAAGTTTGAGTACGCTTGCCGGCGGGATAGCTCACGACTTCAACAATATTCTTACAACCGTGATTGGAGATACCGAACTTGCTTTGATGCAATTGAAGAAAAAGCAATCACCAAGAGAGAATCTTGAGCGCGTTGAAAAGGCCGCCCTCCGTGCCGCAAGACTTTCACAGCAGATGCTCGCATACTCCGGCAGAGGAATATTTTCCATTGACAATATCGACCTTAACAAATTCGTAAGCGAATTAATGCCGCTTCTGGAGGCTTCAATTTGCAAGAATGCAACACTGCTCCTTATGCCTCAATCTGAAATCCCAATGATCGATGCTGACACAACTCAATTGCGTCAGATCATCATGAACCTTGCGACTAACGCTTCTGAGGCAATTGGTCAGAGAAGAGGCACAATCGCAATATCGACCGGCACAAAGTATTGCGATCAGGATTTTCTGGAAGGAAACTGGCTTTACGAGAGTATGTACGAAGGGAAATATGTCTATCTTGAGGTGAGCGATACCGGATGCGGAATGAGTACGGAGACAATGAAAAAATGTTTTGATCCGTTTTTCACCACCAGGTTTACCGGCAGAGGCCTTGGACTCTCTGCCGTTCACGGCATAGTCCGTGGACATAACGGATTCATAAAAGTTGAAAGCAAACTGGATATAGGCACCAGATTCAGACTCTTTTTCCCGGTCGGAAAAACAGATGTGGCAACTCCGATAAAATCATGTGTTTCTGAAGAGATAACCTACAGCGGTGCTGTACTTCTTGTTGACGATGAAGCTTCAGTCCGAAGGACCACAAAACAGATGCTGGAGTCTTTGGGTTTTGAGGTTATTACCGCCAGTGATGGACTGTTCGGCATTGAACGATTCAAGGAGCGTAGCGATTGGCGTCTTGTGATTCTTGATCTTACGATGCCGGGGATGGATGGAGAGAGCTGTTTTATAGAACTTCAAAAGCTTGATCCCGGTGTAATTGTAATAATCTCAAGCGGCTACAGTGAGCAGGAGGTTTCAAGGAAATTTATCGGAAAAGGAAAGATCGGATTTCTGCAAAAACCTTACAGCTTTGCAGAGTTACGTGGAGCTATTGGCAATGTCGGAAATGTTTCCACAGAAACTCTCGAAGATACCTGACTTACAAAGAGTGAATAAATTCATTACCCGGAGAAGTAAATGGCTATTTTAGGAAACGGCAAAATAAAAGTTCTGATTGTGGATGATTCAACTTCGATGCGTCTTCTTGTTCGCAGCGTCCTTTCGGCAGATCCTTCAATAGAAATTGCCGGAATGGCGGCAGACGGCGTGGAAGCTGTAGAAAAGGCGTTGGCACTGAAACCTGATGTAATAACTATGGACGTCGAAATGCCGCGCATGGACGGTATTACCGCAATGCGGCAGATAATGGCAAAGCTCCCGGGAACCAGGGTTCTCATGCTTTCATCCGTTACTCAGGAAGGAGCAAAAACCACTTTTGAGGCTCTTGAAGCCGGTGCTTTTGATTATATTCCTAAAAACACCAATAGCGGATTCGAGGCTGAAATTGTTGCAAAGGTTAAAGAATCAGTCCGCTCCCGATTCGGTCGCGCAACCGCACAACCACAGATTCGTACGGTTGTTCCTTCTGCTACTGCTGCATTATCAAAAGGTAAAAAAATTAATTTCGTTGGAATAGGAGCCTCAACAGGCGGTCCTGTTGCGCTTCAGGAAGTGCTGACAAAGATCCCTGCCGGTTTTCCTTATGGAATATTTATAGCGATACATATGCCAAAGGCGTTCACAGGCACCTACGCAGAGCGAATAAACAACAAATGCGCCATAAATGTCCGCGAAGCGGTTGATGGTGAATTTTTGAAACCGGGCACCGCCCTGATTGCACCTGGCGGAATGCACGCGACTCTGGTCCGGCAGGGGGGGAATCTGGCTGTAAAAATCCACCAGGCGGCAGAATTTCCTCAACATGTTTTTGTTCCATCGGTCGATATCATGATGTCAAGCATGGCTGAGGCGTCAGGAGGCGGGATGCTCGGAGTCATCCTGACCGGTATGGGAAGTGATGGTTTCAAAGGAATGCAGTTGCTCAAGCAGAAGGGTGGCACAACGATAGTTCAGGATGAAGCAACTTCAGTAATTTATGGAATGCCTAAAGCATGCGTAGATGGACATGTAGCGGACTTTGTACTGCCGATTGGACAGATAGGCGTCGAGATCTCGAAGTTTGGTTGAATGATTTTGCAGGACAATGTCAGATTAGTCGGCAGGAAACAGGAGATAATATTATGACTTCATACGCAGATCTCAAAATCAGAAGCAAGCTGTTTATCGGCTTTGCAACTGTCGTATTTGTTGCGCTTACTATCGGGATATTCGGCTATTATCAGATCCATACACTTGACGCATCTGATGATCTTCTTTTCAATAAAGGGGTCAAACCTGTTCAATTTATAGGAAATATTTCAACTCACTTCCAGCGTCTGCGGGTCAATCTTCGTGAATTCATCATCAACAAGGATTTGATGCAAAAAGAATATTACGAAGGAAGGATTGCCACATTTAGAAATGAAATTGAAAACGACTATAAAAATCTTGAAACAACACTACCTGACTCTGAATCAAATAAACTGTTTGAAATTATGAAAAATGCTCATAGTCAGTACGCCCCTCATTTTAACCGCATATTAGGACTTTCAAAACTAAACAGGAATGATGAAGCTCTGAAACAGATGAAACTGGACGATTTTATGGTAGCTGAAGATGCCGAAATTGATGCCATTGAAAATCTGCAGCAGTATCTGGTGGCAAACGCCGCCAGGATTTCAGCACACAACACCGAAAGCGCAACCTTGACCGGAAGGATTATGCTCGCGCTTGCTTTAGGTGCATCGCTTATGGCTGCGTTTATGGCAACCCTGATCACTCGAAGCATAGCAAATCCGTTGAGAAAGATTCTGGATGCTGTAAAAAGCCTGATGGAAGGGGCAAAAACAAAATCAAAGCTTGTTGAAGCGATTGCCGCCGGAGACTTGAGCCAGGAAGTTATTGTCGCCGAACCGCTGAAACTTGGGACCAACCTGACAGGTAATGATGAAGCTGGAATACTTCTTAAAACCATTGTTGAGATGAGTGAACTGCACTATTCACTGGATCTGGCATTTGCTGAAATGACCGGATCATTGCGAAATAACAGTCAGCAGGATACGAGACGCAACTGGTTTAAAAACGGACTTAATGAACTCAACACCATTTTGAGAGGCGACAAGTCTACTGCCGAAGTGACCGAGCAGGCTCTTGCTTTTTTGATTGAGTATCTTGGCGCCGGCGTCGGTGTTTTTTATCTCTATGATGTGAAGGAATCCTCTCTTCATATTGCAGCAAGTTATGCTTTTACCAGACGCAAACGAATGAACGAGCGAATTGCCCTGGGAGAAGGTCTTGCCGGACAGGCTGCACTTGAGAAAAAGATGATATGCCTCAATACCGCCCCGCCGGATTATCTCCCGATCAGTTCCGGCATTGGTGAGGCAGAGCCGATCAACATCATTGTTATGCCGCTGCTTTACAATGGTGAATTAGTAGGAGTTCTGGAAATTGGCTCTTTCAATCTTTTCAGCGATAGCGATCTGGAGTTTTTGAACCAGTCAAATGAAGGAATTGCGATTGCCATAAACGTAAACAAATCCCGACAACTGGTTAACAATCTTCTGGAACAGACACAGTTACAGGCCGAACAGCTGAGAGTTCAGCAGGAGGAGTTGCAGCAGACCAATGAAGAACTGGAAGAGCGTGCCCAAGTTCTTGAACAGCAGCGCGAACAGATACGAGCAAAGAACAGGGAAGTTGAGAAGGTAAGCGTGGAACTGCAGAAAAGGGCTGAGGAGCTTGAACGGGTCAGTACCTATAAATCTGAATTTCTGGCAAATATGTCACATGAGCTCCGCACTCCGCTTAACAGTCTGATGATCCTTTCCAGTCTGCTGAAAGATAATCGAGAGGGAAACCTGACTACAAAACAGGTTGAGTTTGCCGCCACTATTAACGGAGCGGGACGCGACCTGCTGAATCTTATCAACGATATTCTTGATCTTTCCAAAATTGAATCAGGGCATCTGGAATTCAATTATGAAAAGATAAGCCTTCAGGAAATAAGCCAACAGATAGAGAGTGTTTTTAATCCGATAACGCAGGATAAGGGGATCAGCTTCGCTGTAACTCTTGATACATCTGTACCTGATTTTATAACAGCAGATACTCAGAGAACACTTCAGATATTGAAAAACCTTCTTTCAAACGCCTGTAAATTCACTGCAAGAGGCTCCGTCACACTTAACATCTATTCACCGGCATCCAAAGATAATCAGCTTAAAACTCCTTCCGTTGCGTTTGCCGTAACTGATACCGGCATCGGCATCCCTGATGACAAGCAGTCGCTTATATTTAATGCGTTTCAGCAGGCAGACGGCAGCACCAGTCGTACTTACGGTGGTACCGGTCTCGGCCTGTCAATCTCCCGTCAGCTTGCCCGTTCGATGGGTGGAGAAATATTTCTGACAAGCGAAACTGATAAGGGAAGTACATTTACTCTTTATTTGCCGGTTAAACAGAGCGCAAAAGCAGTCACATCTAAAAAAACGGGGACTAACGTACCTACAGACCAAAAAACAACTGAAAAACCCCCAACATCGTCAGCTTCTCCTGTTCCAGCAGTTCCTGCGGCAGCACCTGTGCCAAGAATTGAGCCGCTCCCCTCCCCTATTCCTGATGACCGCGAACTGCTGAACGACGCCAGCAAAAGCATTCTCATTATCGAAGACGATCTTGTCTTTGCCGGAATTCTGATCAAGCTGGTGCGCGATCGCGGTTTTTCTGCTCTTTTAGCTACTGACGGTGAAAACGGAATTGCCATGGCAGAGCGCTATGAACCTAGTGCTGTTGTTCTTGACGTTATGCTCCCTAATATTGACGGATGGGGAGTCATGCGAAACCTTAAGGACAACCCTGCAACACGCCATATTCCTGTTCATTTTATTACCTGTCTTGAAGAGCGGCAGAAAGCCATGAGCATGGGAGCAATCGGCTTTATTACAAAACCTGTCAGCAGCGAGCAGATGGATAATGTATTTGAAACATTGGAATCAGCCATAGACAAGACCGTGAAAAAACTGCTGATTGTTGAGGATGATCCAGGCCAGGTTCAAGCTATGGTCGCTCTTCTGGAGGAGAAAAACGTTGCAATTACTGTTGCGGAAAGTGGCAGAAAAGCGATCCACGTCCTTTCACACGAGCAGTTCGACTGCATTGTTCTGGACCTGGGGCTTGCCGACATGGGTGCTTTTGAACTACTGGAGGAACTTAAAAAGCTCAATCCGGAAAGGCGCATTCCGGTGATTATCCACACAGGGCGTGAACTTACGCACGAAGATGAAATGCGTCTCCACCATTATGCCGAGAGCATTATCATAAAAGGAGCTAAAAGCCCTGAACGATTGCTGAATGAAGTGACTCTGTTCCTGCACCTGGTTGAAACCTCGCTGGATCCCCTTAAACAGCGGATGATCCGTTCTGCACTGGATAAAGAGGCGATGCTGTCAGGCAAAAAGGTGCTGATAGTTGATGACGATATGCGAAATATTTTCTCACTCTCCAGTGCACTGGCAGAGAAGGATATTATCATACTCGAAGCTGAAAACGGCCTGGAGGCGCTGAAAAAACTGGACGAGTTCCCTGAAATTGATCTGGTGCTGATGGATATTATGATGCCGGAAATGGATGGTTATGAAGCGATGCGTGCCATAAGAAAAGAGCCGCGTTTCCGTGATCTGCCGATCATTGCATTGACCGCCAAGGCGATGAAGGGAGACCGCGAGGAGTGCATCAGAGCCGGTGCCAGCGATTATATTCCAAAACCGGTCGATATGGATAAACTCTTTTCGCTGCTGCGGGTATGGCTGTATTCCTCCGCAAAGTCTGATCTGGTTAATATTGGATGATTGTATTATTAAAAAATACATGGGGTTGTTAATGAAACGTATTCTATTGCTTGGTACTGCTTTACTGACTCTCTTTGCTGCTTCAATCGTCAGCGCTGAAGAAATCACCGTTGCGACCGGTCAAACATTCATAAAGAAAGTCTTCTCGCCGATAAAAAGCGCCTTCAGAGAAAAAACCGGAATTGACTTAAGGATTCTCTACAACGATCCGGCACCTGCATTGGCGGAGCTTGAAAAAGGTAACGTAGAAGTTGCCGGTGCAAGTCTGCCGCTTGAAGATTGGCTAAAGAGAGCAAGAAAAGAAGGCGTAGCTGTAAAAGAGAGCAGTGCATACAACTCGTATATTCCGGCCACCGAAAAAACGATGATAATGATAAATGCAGATAACAAGGTTAAATCCCTCTCAAAAGAGCAACTTAAACAGGTTTTTACCGGCAGGATTCAAAACTGGAAAGAGGTTGGTGGGGAAGACTCACAGATACTGGTTGTCTGGCCTTCGGTTTCATCTGGAGCACTTTTGATCTTCTCTGAAAAAATTCTTGATAATGAACCTCTTACAAAATCAATTTATGACGTAGAAACTGTGGCTGACACAGCCGGCGCAATAGCCGCAACACCTGAAGCTATCGGAATTGTCAGCGGAGTTTTAAATCATGGCGGGATTAAGGAAGTTTATCCACCTATTGAACGCCCTCTAACGCTCGTATTCAAAGGGAAACCTTCTGCAAATCTGCAGAAGCTTCTGGATTTTTTGAAGCGTGAAGGAACGCAATATATTCAGTAATCGGAGGTTCGGAATGAAACTAATATGTGTATCAATTATTTTGCTGATCAGCTTTTTCATGTCGGCTGTTCATGCCGAAGAAATTATCCTCAGCGCAGGCAGCGGTCCATTGGATGCAGTTATAAAACCAGTCAAGGATGCCTTTGAAAAAGAGACCGGAATTAAAATCAATATTCTTTTCGGAAGCGCATCACTTGCATTCAAGCAGCTTTACAAGGGGGTTTCCGAAACGGCCGCTGTCGGAACTACATTTAATGACATGATTGAAATTCTGAAAAACGAGGGGTTTGAAGTTGAAGAGCCATCATCCTTTCGTAATGTTTTAATTGGAAGAGGAGTAATTCATACCGTCGTAAACAAGGATAATCCGGTTTCTAAACTTTCCAAAGAGCAGCTCAAAGGAATATTTACCGGCAAAATAAACAACTGGAAGCAGGTCGGTGGAAGCGACTCTCCAATTATCGTTGTTCTTTCAACACTAAATCCGGCAACTATTGCGACGTTCAAGAAGGTCATTCTTGATAACGAAACGTACACAACAGAGGTTCTTGAACTTGGACATATGGACGAACTGCGAACAGCAGTCGAAACAAATCCTGAGGCCATTGTTTTTGGTTCATCTGCAGTCTTAAGTTCTGGCGTAAAAAAGATTGATACTCCTGAAATTTTCAGGCCGGTGACTTTGATTACAAGGGGCGAACCATCGCCAAAGATCAAAAAACTTATCGATTTTATTTTGACAGGTGCGGGCAAGAAACTAATAACAGAATGATCCATATATTTTCTGGAGGCTGAAAATGAAACACATTTTTTTTACAATCGTTGCTCTTCTAGGTTTATCTCTACCCGCTGTTCATGCTGAAGAAATTGTGCTTTGCGCCGGCAGCGGTCCGATGGACAGCGTTTTCAACCCGGTAAAAAATGCTTTTGAGAAAGAGACCGGCATAAAAATCAGGAATTTATTCGGAAGTGCCTCACTGACGCTGAAACAGTTGAACACAAATGTTTGTGAAACCGCGTCCGTTGGTATCAGTTTTGACGAAATGCTTGAAATAATGAAGAAAGAGGGGGTTGAGTTCGCTGATGCCGACTCCTTCAGACATGTAACTATTGGAAGAAGCATGATTCATACTATCGTGAACAAGGAAAATCCGGTTTCCAGGCTCTCCAAAGAGCAGCTTAAAGGGATTTTTACCGGCAAAATAACCAACTGGAAACAGGTCGGCGGTAACGACTCTCCTATCATAGTTGTCCTTTCCACACTCAACCCGGCAACTTTCACCTCATACAGAAAAATTGTTCTGGATAACGAACCGTTCACCAAGGAAGTTATGGAGATGGGACGCATTATGAATGACATGCGGGTTGCCGTGGAAACCAATCCTGAAGCTATCTGCTTCGGCACCTCTTCAATATTGAGCAGCAGCATCAAACGCCTTGATACCCCTGATGTAATCAGGCCGATAACTCTGATTACAAAGGGTGAACCATCACCAAAGATCAAGAAACTTATCGACTTCATTCTAAAGGGTCCGGGGAAAAATCTGGTAAAAGAGTGAGTAGTAAGAAGTATCAACGGAGGCTGACAGCGTGACTATAAAAACTAAACTGATCGTAAATGTTCTGGTAACTGCAGCTATTGTCGTTTCCATCTCGTTTGCAAGTTTTATATCAATGAGATTTCTTCAGGAAAAGCTGGCGTATCTGACGGAGAAAAGTACCCCGTTCCAGATGAGGACAATTGAGTTGCAGCGTGAACTGCAAAGCTGTATCACCACTCTGCTCAAAGTAAGTGCCGCTCAAAACCTGAATGACTTTCAGGCCTTCAAGGGTGACGCGCTAAAATCGCTGGAGAAGGCAGCGGCCACTCAGAAGTCACTGGAGAAGATCAGCAGCAATACTCCTGGTGTTTCGGACGACCTTGCAAAAATTGCCCGCGAACTGTTTGCGGCTTCCGAAGAACGCATCAGCAGTAATAATGCCGCCATAGAAGCCGACAGCAAGGTACTGCAGCGAATGAAAGAATCCTCTGCCCGCCTGAAAGAGCTGGAAGTTTCAATCCGCAATCTGCAAATCAATAACTCCAAAGCTTTTTCCGGTGCGTTGGAAAATACTGCAACATTTTCAGGCAGGCTTCAAAACATCGAGGAGCTTCGAAATCTTGTAAGAGAGTTACAGTTAATCTCCCAGAATGTTCAAAATTATCAAAGCAACACTTCAGTTTTGATTGCAAAGGGAAAGCTTAAAGCGATTGCCGCCCGTATAAACAAAAATGAATATTTTAAGGCTAATAAGTCGATCGCAACTATTGTAAACAGTTTTTCCGACCTGCTTAATGAATATGTAAGAGTCAAATCGGCGGCAATTACGCAAAAAGACAGTGATTCCACAAACAAGGCAGCGGCAATTGGAAAAGATATTCCTGATAAACTTGGCGCCCTTTTCCAGACACTAGATCAAGAGACCGTGCTGGCTCGCGATGAACTTGCATTTGCAAGTAATAAGCAGGGAACTAACTATTCCCAGTCAAACAGTGCCAACTCCATTCTGGTGGCAAACTCCGAACTGGCTGCACTGGGACTTACTGTTACAAACGAAATCAGCAGACTGTTTACACTTGTTTCGATGTCAGATCTTGATAAATCAGCTGCTGAAATTCGAACTATTTTTAATACAATCCATGATTGCTCCCAGCAGATGGAAACCTCTCTTACAAAACTCGGAGCGGCTAAAGAATTAAAGATACTTCACGCAGCTCATAAATCTCTGGAGGAAATTCGGGTTGAACTAACCTCAGCCAGTGGGATTATTGCTACCCTTAAAAAGAAATTGAATGCGATCGAGCAGTCAAACATTTCTGCCAATAAGCTGCACACACTTGTAATTAAGCAGGCAGCGGCAGGGAACAGCTCCGTCTCAACCGCCCAGGCAGAGCAGGAGAAGGCTATTATCGCTGTAAACAGCATGATAAACCGTAGTCTGACTCAGATTACCTCCATCGGCGCTGTGGCGATTATTATCGGCATTATTTTCGGGTTCTGGATATATCGCTCAATTCTGCTTCCCATGCGCGTTGTGCTTAAAGCCGTCGTGGCTCAACAGAATCAGGTGAAGGAACAGGCCATTCTGGCAGAAGCCGTAGCTGGTGGCGACCTGAGTAGAGATGTCATTGTCAGCGAAGCAATAAAACTTGACCATACAGAGGCAAGATACGACGAAATGGGGATGGTTTTGAGGGCAGTCGTCGGCATGAGTGAAGCTCAAGCAACTCTGGACAGAGCATTTTCTGGCATGACCACTTCCCTTCGAAT
>CAJBRY010000078.1 GCA_903958085.1 uncultured Geobacteraceae bacterium | reverse complement strand
TTTGCCACAGTTCTGGCAGTTGGGGGAGGTCTGCTCTTTTGTAATTTGAATGACTTAAAGGGCAAGAATTTACTGCTGATTGTTTTCCTCTTGATCTCTTTTAATTTTCAGGTTTTCTATTGGCCGATGAAGGCGCTGCCATCTCGGAAGGTCCTTGAACGTACCAGAATCGGACTTAATCTATATAGAAGTCTGGAACAGCCTGTATTTGCTCCTTGTAATTCCTATTTCCCCATTTTAGCTAATAAAAACGTGTCGGCATTCTGGGGAGCGATGTTTGATATGTGGTTAACTCCAGGAGCAGAAGGTGCGTTGTCGAAAGAAGAACTTTTACGGTCTTTTAAGGAAAGGCGATTCAAGTCAGTAGTTCTGCCAGATAAGTTTTTCATGCAGGAACATTTTCCATATCAGATTCTGAATAAGTATTATCAAAAAATTGAACTCACAAGCTTTATGACAAGCGAAGATGCAATGAAATCAAAGTTGTCAATATATGTCCCTCTCACAGGTGGATAGGAATTTGCTTTTTGGGAAAAGTTACATGTTGTTTGGACCTTTATTGATATAACTATGCTTTCTTTATAAATATTTTCCCTTAACACTCAAGCCAGCAATAGACGAAATGAAGTCCCAGAATCTAAAGAGCTTCTTACCGACACCGTAGCGCCATGAGCAGCAACCAACTCTTTTACTATTGCCAATCCGATCCCCAAACCACCATTTTTCCCCTTATAAAACCGCTCGAAAACATATGGGAGGTCTTCTTCGGATATTCCGCAACCATTGTCAGAGATTTCCAGGCAAACAGCATCGTTTTGAGCAGAAGCGGCGATTGTTACGCGTCCGCCGATTTGAATTGCCTTGGCACTGTTACTGATGAGATTGATTAGAATCTGACTGAGTCGGTCAGGATCGGCATTTATTTTGAGTCCATCAGGGCAATCAAGCAGCAAGACAGCCTTTTTCTCGGCGAACATCCGGTCAAAGCGGCTTACTATAACGGTAAGATAAGGCTTGAGTTGGAAAATTTCCCGGTTTAAATTGAGTCTGCTCGCTTCAGCTTTTGAGAGATCGTCAACACCATCAAGTATGGCGGTCAGGCGCCGAGTTTCATCATGCAGTGACTGAAGAGCAGAATGATCGGTCGGCAGCAAGCCATCGAGCATTCCCTCCAACTCACCGGAGATTATTGCAAGTGGAGTACGTAGTTCGTGAGCGGCGTTGGCAAGCAATGTACGCCGGAGTTTTTCCTGTGCCTCAAGATTGTGAGCCATACTGTTAAAGCTCTTCGACAGGCGCCCAATTTCGTCATCACCGGAGCTTTTGACCCGTCGTGCCAGATTACCACCGGCTATGTCACCTGAAGCATCAACAAGTTCAAGAATCGGCCTGGCAAGCCTGCTTGCAGCCATAAGACCTGCAATTACAGAGACTATTCCAAGTATGGTTACTGAAATAATAAGTACACGATTTGAAGAGCGGACAAAATAGTCCTCTTTGACCTGGTCAAGAATACGTGCCTCAAGATGCCCGATTTCTTCTCCTCGCAGATAGAGTGGATAAGGGATATATGTACTTTTTTGAACTGCTGGATTATAGCCGGTTGCATCCAGTACCCGCTTACGCATCAACGGCGTCAGCAGTGACACGGCCTGTTCGGAATCAGTCAGCGGCTTTCCTTCAGCGTCAAACAGGCGTATTTCAACCCCTAGCTGTAAAGCCCAGGCCAGATCATAGGCGATTTTATCTTTCTGCCAACCGGCATTGGCGTCAAAGCCCCCTTCAACAAGAGCGACAACCCGTTGTATCCGATCCTGAGACTCACCATCGAGGTAGCGCGCAAAATCGCGCATGATATATCCTCGAAGCACGAAGGCAGATGAAAGTGCAATGGTAGAAATGAGGATAAAAAGCAGCAGAAATTTGCAGCGGAGGCTACAGCGCATCCCGTTCTCCGGTGAACATGTAACCGACTCCATACACGGTTTTGAGATATTCGGGAGAGCGCGGGTCTTTCTCGATTTTCTGGCGGAGGTTTTTGATATGTGCATCTATGCTGCGGTCGTACCCCTCGAATTGATAGCCGAGTGCACGGGAAACCAGTTCATCGCGAGTGAAAGTGCGACCTGGTGATGATGCAAGTGTAAGGAGAAGTTTGAATTCAGTCGGGGTGATTGATATGGTTTCACCATCAAGCGTTATCTGATGACGAAGTGTGTCGAGAATCAAAGCGCCGACATTAAAAGAAGAGATAATTTCAGAGGATGTTGAATTTCGGTCATACCGTTTAAGAACTGCTTTCAAGCGACA
>CAJBRY010000077.1 GCA_903958085.1 uncultured Geobacteraceae bacterium | reverse complement strand
TATATCATGCAGTATATGGTTAAATTTGGGTGTAAACAATCGAAAATCTTCAGATGGCAGCCTGAACATATCCGAGAATTCCGTGCTGAATTGCCATTTCGCAACGCCATGATACACCACGATCGGTATGACAATGGGCAGATATCCTTCAAATATATCCTTGTCTTTTACCCATTTGGACCACTTCGAAACCATGTATACTGATCCAACTTTGGTTTTTCCATGGCACCAAAATTGCTGACTTCAAAAACATACCTTTTTTGACCTGTTTTCACGATTTTTGGGGTCAAAAACAGTCGTTTTTTAGCAATCTGGTTCAACAGCAAAAACTATGCCTGGAAAAACCAAAGTTGAAGTACTATACATTATTCATTAATGCTATGTTTACTATAACTTATATTCATGAGTATTAGATATAGATATTATATCTGTCCTTTATATATGGATGTATCTCCTCCTGCATCATTTTATTCATTTTTGATTTTATTTTTGATTTTTGATGAAGATGAGGAATGTAGTTTGAGAAACCAGCAAAGGGGGGGGAGGGGGTCAAAAAGTGCTGACCCCCCCATTTTAAAAAGGTAAAAAAATAAAAAGGTAAAAAAATTGGGGGATTTTTTATTTTTGAAAAAGGGGGGCCAAAATTTCACCCCCCATGGAAAAATTGTTTACGTCTTAATGATGTCTGATAATTTGATGCCCCAACTATTGTCAGCCAGCGTTTTCAGATCGTCCTCGAAAGGGTTTTGATTTGACAAAAATGGATTTTCCTCTACCGTCGCTGGATTCTGATTAGTGAGGAATGGGCTCGGGGTAGAGTTGATGACTTTATCTGGAGCGACAGTGTCACCGAGCATCTTAGTCGTCAGAAGGTGCATCACCTTTTGTCGAACTCCGCCAATATTCTTTGATTTCAGAAGTTTATTCGTATTACTGTCTTTGACCAGTAGTCCTTTTTCATGTAGGCGTTTCCGCAAGGTGCCTGGTGTAATCGTGATGGGACTGCCCTGTTTGCTGGCAATTTCCTGCACTGCTGCAAGGGCCGAATCCATATCCAGGTACAGATTCGGCCCTTCAATCCAGCCTATCGTTTTGCCGCTCCCCTTATCCTCAGTACCGTTAGCAGTTATCACTGGTTTCCATCCCCACCTGTCTGAATGCGGTGGTTCCCCTCCATTTGTGGAGACTATATGACCCACGCCAGAAACAAACACCGACATCAACAAATCGCAAAATCGTTGTACCGGATCATCTGCTTCGAGCATTTCTTTCATGCTTTCGTTTGATGCGATAAGCGTTGCTTCAGCTTCATCCCATAGCTCAAATGCCTGCTGCTCGGAACATGCGCCAATTTCAAGAGCGTATTTCAGAAAAAATTCCAGCCCGAAAAGCAATTCTGCAATTACATCTGGCGTCCTGGTATGAGCTGTTGCGTCTTTAATGATTTCATCGCGAATCGCGCTTCTGCGACTTTTTGATGTTTTTTTGAGGTCGTCGATTTGCGGAGCGAGCCATCGAAGATACCCAACCATTGCTGCTGCCAACATCCCATCAGCGCCATGCTGTTGTAGCTTCGTCAAAACAGTGGTATCGACATCACCTTTGGATACCTCGATGGGATACATTCTGGCTCGGAGACTTGAGCCTTTCGGGATATCCTCTCCTGTTGTCAATATCAGCGATCGCGGAGTAAATGTAACCTGCAACCCACCATCAGCCTTCATACGTGCGCGTCCTGAATCATTTCCCTTTCCGCGAATTACCCTGTTAGCGGTTGCATTCATTTTAGCTGCTTCATTCTGACTGGTTCCCGGATAATAGTCGTCTATAACACAAACCGTGTCCTTCACGATGAAGGCGATTTTCTCAAGAGCGTTTGCAGTCGATGTCCAATCAGCAGTAAGATTTTTGCCGTTAAAATCAGGGCCGTAATGCGAAAGTGCGAGTCCTGTCAGTTCGGACTTGAACGTGCCCGTTTGACCTGCAATAAACACGGTCATGTGGCAGGATAAAACTTCTTCTAATGGTGCACGGTAGACGGCACACAACAACGGTATCGTAACTCTATGGTGTGCCACCTTTAACATTTCAAGGCTAGCGGTTACCGCTTCAATAGGGGGATGGTTCAGGAGAGAGTTTGGAAAGGCATAATGCCGCAACTTTCCCTCCAACTGAATTTCAACATCCTCCGCCAATCCATCCTTTCCTAGTGCCCCAGTGGCGGTTAAGAATCGCCATTCGTGCCTGATTTCACGCCAACCGGTATGCGTATAAATAGTACGTTTTAAAATATCATTGCTATTTATCTGGATCGCAGTTCGTAGATGGTCGGCGGTGCTTTGTCCAGGCTGAATAATCGCCTCGGGGCCATAATATTCGAGCGCCCAGAGCATGCTACGAAACACTGCAGATGGAATTACTATATCAGGTAAATGATTGCCGTTACTCATATTTCCTGAGATTTTCAGGACTATTGATCGGTTTGCGCCGTCATCCTGTATAATCTGCTCGCTAATTTTTGCAGTGAAGTTTGCCAACAAAACTTGTTTTAACCCATGCTGCGTAGGTATGTAATAATACGTACTATGATTAACAACTTCATACTGCGTACCCCCAACTTCAACTACATCGAGCATTAAATTCTGCATGGAGATTTCGAGCGATTTTACACTTATCCCCATTTTTGCCATTTCGACCCGGATTCTGCTGTATGCATCAGGTTGATCTTGTTTGAGGACCGCCAGTACCTTAAGGCTTTCTGGTTCAAATGGTAAACCAGGATCTTTAATAGCTCCGGAAAGAATTCTTACGCCATTTATTCTGTCCTGAGATTTTTTGTTTGAATTTCCAAGTGTGATTGGGCTTTTGATGTGCCCCCAAAAAAGACATCTGTTGCAATATTGATCCGCATTTGCTTTCATCCGAATCGTCTCACATGTATGCGGCGGGAACTTCATAACATGTGCAATCTTATTGTCAGTTTCTGAAACTGAATATTTGGGATACGGTGAGCTGTATTGATGGCACAATACGGGGCCATTTTCGCAATGGCTGATTATCGATAAATGTGAGAACCATTCCGGTTCCGTTAATGACCATGCATCTTCTATGCAATGCTTCACGAACCCACAATGTTCTATTATATTTGCGGCATTAGACGGAGGATAC
>CAJBRY010000076.1 GCA_903958085.1 uncultured Geobacteraceae bacterium | reverse complement strand
CCAGCTATTTTGTACGGTTTAAATCTGATTGTTTGACCATAATCAAATATTAGTCTTCAAAATATATATACAGTACCCATCATAAATCTAAGTAAATTGCACATAAAGGAGACAGCGACTATGAGTATGTTTTGTAATCAATGCGAGCAGGCAGCAAACGGAGTTGGGTGTAACATCTCGGGAGTATGCGGCAAGAACCCCGATGTTGCAGCACTGCAGGATCATCTGCTGTACGGCCTGAAGAGTTTGGCATTGTATGCTGACAAACTAGGGCGTAACGCTGAAATTGACCGTTTCACAATTGAGGGGCTTTTTACAACAGTCACCAATGTTGATTTTGATGCGGCCCGAATTGCCGGTATGATCAAACAGTGCTACCAGTTGAAAGAAAAAGCCAAAGCTTCATGCGGTGCTGCTATTGCCGGACCGGTGGCAGACTGGAAACCGGCCGATGACTTGGCTGGAATGGTAGCCCAGGGCGAGGCTCACGGCCTCAGTACTTTGAACGCCAACGAAGATATCCGCTCCGTGATCGAGATCCTGACGCTGGGTCTTAAGGGAATGGCTGCCTATATGGACCACGCCATGATCCTCGGCAAGACCGATGATGAAGTAATGGCCTTCTTCCAGAAAGCCCTGGCAGCCACGACCGATGCCAACCTTGGACTTATGGATTTTGTCGGTCTCTCGATGGAGTGCGGCAAGCAGAACCTGACTGTCATGGGTCTTCTTAACACAGCCCACACTGATGCCTATGGCCACCCGGTACCGACGGCAGTACAGCTCGGCACCAAAGCCGGAAAAGCTATTTTGGTGACCGGCCACGACTTGAAGATGCTGGAAGAGCTTCTCAAGCAGACCGAGGGTAAGGGCATTAATATCTACACCCACGGCGAGATGTTGCCGGCTCACGGCTACCCTGGTCTCAAAAAGTACACGCACCTGGTTGCTAACTTCGGTGGTGCCTGGCAGGATCAGGCTAAGGAATTTGTCAACTTCCCCGGCGCGATCATCTTCAATACCAACTGCATTCAGAAACCATCTGCCAGCTACAAAGATCGTCTCTACACCTGGGGCCTGGTAGCCTGGCCGGACGTCAAGCATGTTGACGGCTGGGATTTCTCTGCCGTTATCAACAAAGCCCTCGAGCTGCCCGGCTTCCCGGATAATCCAGGCCAGGAAATACTGACCGGATTCGGTCACAATGCAGTGTTGGGTGTTGCCGATAAAGTTATTGCTGCTGTCAAATCCGGTGCAATTAAACATTTCTTTCTGATTGGCGGCTGCGATGGTGCCAAATCAGGTCGCAACTACTACACCGAATTTGCCGAGAAGCTACCCAAGGATACTGTCATACTGACTCTGGCTTGCGGTAAATATCGCTTCAACAAACTTGAATTCGGCGATATCGGTGGGATTCCACGCCTTTTGGATGTAGGTCAGTGCAACGACGCCTACTCGGCCATTCAAATTGCGGTGGCTCTGGCGGGTGCTTTTGAATGCGGCGTTAACGATCTGCCGCTCTCAATGATACTCTCATGGTACGAGCAAAAAGCGGTTGTTATTCTTCTGACCCTGTTCCATCTCGGCATCAAGAATATCAAGCTGGGGCCCACTTTGCCGGCATTTGTAACTCCGAATGTACTTAATTTCCTGGTCGAAAACTTCAATATTGCTCCGATCACGACTGCAGAAGCCGATATAAAGGCAATTCTGGGTTAATATACATAGGATTGGCAAAATATAAAATACGAACGCCTCGCAGTCTTCTGTGAGGCGTTTATTTTTTGTATCAACATGATGAGGGTGTAAATCCGCCTTTTATATCTATTCTCAATACTGCAATCCAAGAAAACAGCATATTGTTGACCAACATCAAACATTACCGCATTTTTTTGTGCTAATTTGTTTAAAAATAGGATTGAAAGGTTCATTTTGTGTTGATACGGTTCAAGCAAAAAATATCCTTCACCCATCCACGTGCCTATTCACTCCTCCTTGCCTTTGCCTGGACAGGAGTCATTGCCGTATCCCTTATGGCAAGCATTACTGTTCATCGTAAAGAAATCGTGACTATTGCCCTGAATGTTGCCCGGGCATATATCGATAAAGATATCCTCTACCGTAACTGGAATGCTCTTCATGGCGGTTTCTATGTTGTCGCCGACAAGGGGGTTCCCCCCAATCCCTACTTGCCTTCTACTGTCCAGGAACGTGACGTTATAACACCTTCAGGACGTCACCTGACTCTGGTCAACCCGGCATACATGACGCGACAGATTTACGAACTAGCGCAAAAAGAACACAAAACATCCGGACGAATTACCAGTCTTAAGCCTTTGCGTCCGGAGAACAAGGCCGATGCGTGGGAAGAAGCTGCTTTGCAGGATTTCGAACGCGGCAAGAAGGAAATCAGCAGCATTGTAACGGAAGAAGGGTTCCGTTATATGCGGCTTATACGTCCTTTGATAACGGAAGAAAGCTGCCTCCCCTGTCATCTCCATCAGGGGTACAAGAAGGGCGACATCCGAGGTGGCATCAGCATCAAGTTACCCATGGAGATATTTGAACCTGTCATGCGCAAGCAAGTCAGATTGCTTTTGGCGGGACATGGCGTCATGTGGTCGCTTGGGCTTATCGGTTTGTATATCGGCTATATGGGGTTACGGCACCGCACAGAAGAACGTGATAGCGCTGAAGCAGAACTTAAGCGGGTGAATGCTATTCTGGAAAATCAGGCAACAACCGATTCATTGACAGGCATCTGTAACAGACGAAAATTTCTTGAACTACTCCAGATGAAAATACAGGAGACAAGGCGTTACGCAATGCCGCTGGCGCTCATTTTTTTCGACATCGATCATTTCAAATCAGTAAACGACACCTATGGTCATGAAACTGGTGACCATGTACTACAGGAGCTCAGTAGCATCGTCGCCGGCATGATCCGCCAGACCGATATTTTTGCTCGTCTTGGAGGCGAGGAGTTTGTCATTCTTATGCACAACAATGATGTAAAAACCGGATGCGAACTAGCGGAAAAAATCAGATCCAATGTCTGCCTACACTCTTTTCCGCAGATGGGGACAGTGACCTGCAGCTTCGGCGTTTCCCAGTTTTATCCGGACGACACGGCGGAATCTTTTATCAAGCGGGCTGATAATGCCATGTATGTTGCCAAACAGGCAGGGAGAAATCGGGTTGAAACTCTCTGAGACTGGCAGCCGGACTACTTTTCGACCAAGTAGACAAGGAGAATTCACAATGAAAATAGAAGTGTTAGGCACTGGTTGTGTCGATTGTATTACCCTTTATGAAAACACGAAGAAAGCTCTTGCCGAATGCGGTAAGAGTGGTGAAGTGATTAGAGTCGAGGGTATTGCAACAATGCTGAAATTTGGCATCCTCAGTCCGCCGGCACTGGTCATCGACGGCCAAGTCAGATCCTCAGGCGAGTTGCTGTCTGTAGCCGCAATCAAGGAATTACTATGAAACCAATCGTTACAATATTTACCATGTTATTGCTGTTTGCCGGCGTAGCCAATGCCGAACTCCCTGCAGCTACCGCGGCAGCCGTCAGTCAGGCCCTATCATCCGGTAAGCCGACACTGATTGATTTTGGACTTCGCACCTGCAACGTCTGCAAAAAGATGGCGCCCTACCTAGAATCACTTTCCAATGATTATCGGGGCCGTGCCAATATTCTCTTCATCGATGTACGTTCTGACCAGGCAACCGCACAAAAATTCCGCGTTCAGATGCTTCCCACCCAGATTTTCATCAGCCCTCAAGGAAAAGAAGTGCAACGACACACCGGTTTTATGGACAAAGAAGATATCGTCAAAGGACTGAAGTCGGCAGGGCTCAAGTGACCTTCATCGACAACATTGAGCAGATTATTACTGCATATCCTTTGCTGGCCTTCGGCGCGGTATTCCTGGCAGGAGTTATCTCATCAGCTTCACCCTGTGTTCTCAGCACCATCCCGCTGGTGGTCGGATTCGTCGGCGGTTATAGCGATGGTGACCGCTGGAAGGCGTTCCGCTATTCCCTGATGTTCATAGTTGGATTGTCTCTCACCTTCACAGCTTTTGGCGCTGCAGCCGGATTGCTCGGCACGGTTTTCGGGGTGGTCGGTGTTTGGTGGTATGCGATTGCCGGTACCGTGGCACTGGTAATGGGTGGTCAGTTGATGGGATTGTATGAAATTCGTCTGCCGATCAAGCGCGATTTCAAGCCAAGACAGGGCGGTATAATTGGAGCGTTCATGCTTGGTCTGTTCTTTGGCCTTGTATCTTCGCCCTGCGCTACACCGGTAATGGTTGTGTTACTGACCGTCATCACCGGCAAGGGTCAGGTTCTCTACGGCATCACGCTGATGTTCAGCTATGCTGTCGGCCATTGTCTACTCATGCTCGTTGCCGGGACGTTTACCGGTTTTGTGGAGTCTTTTGCAAAAACGCGAGGGGTGCTCAATTTTTCGAACTGGAGCAGGAAGGTAAGCGGTTTCATAATCTCCCTTGCCGGGGCGTGGTTCATCTGGCAGGCATTCTAGACCCACACTAACAGGGCTAATGAATAGTGTTAAGTAAAACAGAATGATGCGAAGAGGAGAATAATTTACATGGATGGAATTCCAACAAAATCTGCCGGCACCATACGTACTGTTGTGCAATGGTGCTTTCTGTTGT
>CAJBRY010000075.1 GCA_903958085.1 uncultured Geobacteraceae bacterium | reverse complement strand
GACATCAGTTGAGAGGGCAGTTATGTCAAAGCTATAGCCGTCTGTCAGGAGAGCACTATTGTAGTTTAAGCTCCATGATCCATCCCCGGCAGCATTGACTGTACCTAGTAATGTGCCGTCAATAAAAACTTTAACATTTGCGTTGGCTTCAGCGGTGCCTGAAATAGTAAGTGTTCCATCACCATCATTTGTAATTCCGTCGCCTACAATTCCTGAATCTGTGCTTATAGCAGTAATATTCGGCTTGGCAGGGGCTATTTCATCCACATCAATAACATTCAGAGTAATGCTCTGTGTTGTTGAGTTACCTGCAGCATCGCTCGCCTTGATACTAAGCGTAAAACTGTTAGTTCCCTCATAGTTATTGGCAGCAGCATTTGTGAGCGAAATCTGACCGCTTGCATTGATCGAGAAGTTACCCATACCTGTCCCGCCTACGATCTGGAAACTGCTCACCCCTATGTTGTCAGTGGCTGCAACCGTTGCTACTACGGCACCGACGATCTGGTTTTCGGCGTAGCTGTATACCTGACCTAACGGGATCACAGGTGGAGTTGTATCTGGCGCTGGCGGAGGCGGCGGTATCACTACGTTCACCGAATAACTTTCACTGCTTGTAGCCGTGCCCATATTGCCAGCCGGGTCGTAAGTGGTAATGCTGGCTTCAATTGTTTTGTCGCTGTCAGTTGCGAGGGAGGAACCTGCAACGTCAATGCTGAAGGTTTTGTCGGCAAGAACCAGGCCGGTGAATGTTCCGGAAGAAGTGTCACTGCCAAGAGTGAGAGTTACTGTATCGCCCACCTGGGCATCGCCGCTGACCGAACCGGTTATAGTTACAGTTCCAACAGCCTCTGCAAGATTGATAATATCGTCAGATGATATGTTAGGAGAAAGAGTAATAGTCGGTACTGGAGAGTCAAGATCAACCGTATAGCTTTCGGAGGCAGTAGCCGTCCCTATATTTCCGGTCGTGCTGACGCTGCTGACACTGGCATTGATTGTTGTTCCAGAATCAGCGACAAGATCAGATCCTGCAACGTTTATGCTGAAAGTATTGTCCGACTGTACAAGTCCGGTAGAGGTAACACCGTTCACGGTAAGAGTAACTGTATCGCCAACTTTGGCGTCACCGCCAACAGTACCGGTGATGGCAACTAAACCTCCGGATTCAGCAATATTGATTATGTCATCATCTGTAATGTTCGGGGAGAGTGTGATAGTAGGTAGAGGGGTAGTGAGGTCAACTCTGTAGTTCTCGGTGTCTGTGGCTGTACCGGAGTTGCCTGCCAGATCTGTGCTATTCACAGTGGCTTCAATTGTTTTATCAGCATCCGCAAAAAGGTCAGCCCCTGCAACGTTTATGCTGAAAGTATTGTCAGACTGAACAAGTCCGGTAGAGATGACACCGTTTACGGTCAGAGTGACAGTGTCGCCAACTTTGGCATCTCCGCCAACAGTACCGGTGATTGCAACTGAACCGCCAGTTTCAGCGATATTGATAATATCGTCTGCGGTGATATTCGGAGAAAGAGCAATTGTCGGAACAGGAGGAGTGGTGTCAATGGTGTAATTCTCAGAATCGCTGCCTGAAGCAGAGTTTCCGGCAAGATCAGTGCTGTTTACTGTCGCTTCAATGGTTTTATCAGCATCGGCAACAAGGTCTGATCCTGCAACGTTTATACTGAATGTTTTGTCGGAGAGCACAAGTCCGGTGGAGGCAACTCCATTGACCGTCAGAGTGACGGTGTCACCAATTTTTGCGTCTCCGCCAACTGTACCAGTGATAGCTACAGTTCCGCCGGCTTCAGCTATGTTGATGATATCGTCTGCTGTGATATTTGGTGAAAGAGTAATTGTAGGAACAGGCGGGGTTATATCAACCGTATAGCTTTCGGATGCTGTGCCTGTGCCAACATTACCAAACGGACCAATGCTGCTTATACTTGCATCGATGGTTTTATTAGCATCCGCAGCAAGGTCGGAACCTGCGACGTTGATACTGAATGTTTTGTCTGAAAGAACAAGCCCGGTAGAGCTAACTCCATTGACCATCAGAGTAACAGTGTCGCCCACTTTGGCATCACCGCCAACTGTACCTGTGATAGCTACAGTTCCGGCGGCTTCAGCAATATTGATGATATCGTCAGCGGTAATGTTCGGTGATAGCGTTATAGTAGGCACAGGGGTTAGATCAACAGTATAGCTCTCAGTATCTGTGGCTGTGCCGGAATTCCCAACCTGATTTGTGCTGTTGATGCTGACTCCGATGGTTTTGTCCGCATCGGCAACAAGATCTGACCCGGCAACGTTAATGCTGAAAGTTTTGTCTGCCTGAACAAGCCCGGTGGTAGTTACACCGTTCACCGTCAGAGTAACAGTGTCGCCCACTTTGGCATCACCGCCAACCGTGCCGGTTATAGCTACGGTTCCGACTGCTTCCGTAATATTGATTTTATCGTCAGCGGTGATATTCGGAGAAATGTTTATAGTCGGGACTGGAGGAGTGAGTGCAACTGTATAAGTGTCAGTATCGGAGGCTACATTTCCAGAACTTCCTGAAACGGTGGCCGATATTGTTTTGCCGGCATCGGCAACCAGGTCTGCCCCGGCAACGTCAACACTGAAGATGTTGCCATCCTGAACCGACCCTGAAAATGTTTTACCATTCACCATAATTGTGACGGTGTCACCAACTTTTGCGGAACCGCCGACACTACCGGTAATAGCTACATTGCCACGAGATTCTGAAATATTAATTATGTCGTCAGACGTGACATTCGGATTAAGAGTAATTGATGGCGGCGGCGGGGGAATATCGGGTCTTTGCGAGTATACCGGAAAACGTGGTACAGGCAACGGAGCAACAGAATCCATTGCTTCCGGATTCTGCGCATTTGCTCCCGCCGCGTCACGCACCGGTCCCTTGCTTATCTTGACCAGCGGGGCAGGCGCTGCAACATCATCCGTGAGTCTATTATCATCGGAGGCGCAAACCGGCAGATCTTTTTCGGGTGGTTTTGGTACATCCGTGTCTTCCAGCGTTTTTGGTGCATCAACATTTCCACTCACAACCCTCAAACTGCCGGCTTTGGCATGGTTACTTACTCCAACCATTTTAAACAGCGAGCCAAGCGTGTCGGTGGTATCTTTAAAAACAACGGATGGAGGTGTTTCGCTTATGGCATCAAGAGCGCCATTTGGTATTACGACAAATGATCCATCAGCGAAACTTATTAATAAATCAACGTCAGCAACATCAACCGATGTGATATCTGCTTCTCTATGGGCGATATTAATTGTTCCGTCAGGAGAGACAAAGGCGCGCTCAACAGGTTGACCTTGATCAAGCACTTTTGGAACTGCCTTTCCTTTTCCACCATCAGTCTCATTTGGCATGACTCACTCCTCATTCAAGCTTTCTTCATATTCCAGAAAGATCGACTAACAACTGCATCTAAAGAACGGTAGATAGAAAAAACAATAGTTGGAAGAAATCCTACTGCCTGTTAATATTTGAATCCAGAGTTTCTCTTAGTCTCTTTTGCTCATCAATCTGCATTGTAAGAAGACTTTGGGATTCCTTGGCATCAGCTGCCATATGGACAATCAGTTCTGTAATCTGATGGTATATTTCGCTGTTACCCTTTTCCATGTTTGTAAAAACAGTTCCTAGTTGTCTGCCGAGCTGTTGCAGTTCACTTCGGTAACTGTTGCTAGCGGCGGTCTGTTCAGCAAGTATGCGCAACATCTCACTTCGCTGTGCTTGAAAGTCCTCAATTTCAGAAGCCAGCATTCGTTGCTGAGAACGCAACACCTCAGCCAGTCTTTCTTCAATTCTAGTCAGAGCTTTAGAATCTTCAGTCCCAAGCCCAGAGGCGTTCCCGATAAAGGCATTTGTAACATTTGGATTCTTTGCACCAACTCCAGAACCTGCACCAGCTCCGAACTCGTTGTTTACGCTTTCATATAAAAGCGCTACCTCAACGTGCCTTGCTGCTTCAGAGCTTAGAACCGAAACTATATCACCCTGAAGACGCCGGAGACCAACCATCATCAGGCCAAGGACAATTGAACCCAGCAAGCCGAACATTGACGCTGAGAAGGCAATACTCATCGACTGCATCGGAGCTCTCATTCGTTCAATCATTATGCGGAATACAACTAAAGGACTTGCTGTAGCCATATCTAGTTCGGCAAAACTGCTGATAAGAATTGATATATCACTAAGAGTCGAAAGCAGACCGACAAATGTACCAAAGAGTCCCATACCGACGAGCAATCCAGTCAAATACTGCGGCAGAGCGTTACGTCGAATCAATCTATTCCGGGTACTTGAAAGTTCATGTTCAACGGCAACCTGTTCCTGGTGAGAAATTGCACGCCCGCGGGAAAATGCCATCATTTGGAGCACTGTAGAAACATCGCCGGAATAATTGCTTGCAATATTCTGAAGTCCTGCGATATCCATTTTTTCCCGGACAGCATCGGAATATTCTCGCAATGTTTTGGCTTCATGCATCGACTTGGCTGCACTCAAAATGATAATCGCACCGCCAAAAATAATAATATAAAAAATTGCATAGTTAATTTGTGGATGTGGATTGCGAACAATTGTCGAAACAATGGCCTTGTTAAAATACGCCGCACAAAGAAGCATAAAAGCAAACGGTAACGCCACAAACGCATAGTACACTTTAAGATTTTTGATCATGTCAATCTCTCTTTAGATATAATTTGATGTCTCAATATTTGATTGATACTGCACAATGATTTAAAAATAACCGAAGAATCAGCACGGAAAGCTCCGTCGCGGAACTTTAATAGTGGAGAAAGGATGTACGACAATATTGTCCGCTTACCAACAGAAATATCAGCACTTGCGGCCATTCCCGGCACAAGAACGCCCGGTTGACTGACTCGTGGTACAACCGTGGATATATCAACTTCAATATTCACTCGGTAATATCGATTCCCTTTCTCGTCACTCAATGTGTCTGCACTGACCTCCGTTACGTGGCCTTCAAAAGTGCCGTACGTCGAATAATCATACGCACCAACCCGGACACGCGCCGGAAGGCCGCGGCGCAGGTTGGCGCGGTCATTGGGGTTTGAGCGTGTCTGAATAACTATTCGCTGGTCACTTGGTGTAATTTCCAGCAAAATCTCGCTGGGACGTACTACGGCGCCAATAGTTGTAATGTTCAGTTTGTTGATTAGTCCCGCAACAGGAGTTCTCACAACGTTCCGGTCGAGGCGGTCAACATTGGTGCCAATTTCGTGACTTGATCTTTGTAGCTCCTCGCGCACCTGCGTCAACGCAGAAGATGCTTCAGCTCGGAATCGTGCAACGGCTTCATTGACCCGTGACTCAGATTCAGATTGAGCTGCCTGCAAACGCGGTGCGGCTGTTGTTGCTTCAGCTATTTGCGACTTGAGCCGCTGAATGCGCGTTTGCGTATCCAGAACTTCAAGCTCTGAAGCAGCGTTATTTTTCCTCAGGCCTTCAATTACTTGGTGCTGCTTTTTCGCTAAATCCAACTCTTCAAGCAGATTCTGTCTCTTAGAATTTATTTCCGTAAGTTCGCTCTTCTTTTGCGTACCTTGAGCACGCAAAACCTGAAGCTCTTCGGCAAGCTGCGCACGCCGGGCCTGCCAGGCAGAAGTTTCGACACGAATAACATTCGGGTCGTTTAAATTTCTAGGAAATACTATCGAATTGTGACCATTCAACTCTGCAAGAAGGCGTGCTTCACGTCCTCTCAAGGCATCGAGTTTAGACTGCTCCTGACCCAGATTTGAGCGGGTCTGAATATCTGAAAGTTCCATCAAAGGCTGCCCTGCTACAACAACCTGACCCTCCTGAACAAGAATTTTCCGTACAATTCCCCCTTCAAGATGCTGCACAATCTGTGACTTTCCTGCAGGAATAATCTGCCCTTCAGTACGCACAATTACATCAACTTTTGTTAATCCGGCCCACGCCAATACACTTATGCTACTGAGCAGCAATAGAACTACAAAGGTACGCTGAGGTGATATCGATGAAAAAAAATCATATATACCGACTCCAGTTCTACCCATCAGCGTGATTTAACCCTGACGAGTGAGGCGTTACCATTTTTCTTCCGTTCTACTACAGAGACATCAATAGCGTCCTTCGGCATCTTCATTTCAATCAGCAAATTACGTACAGCCATGGCGCGGTAAAAACCCATACGCTTTGCCTCGGTAAAGCCTGCCGGTACTTCGACAAAAATACTTGTCTTTCCGTTTGCCACGATATTCTTCAAAACTTCACGCAAACGGTCATGTTCTGCCGGAGTAAACGTAACAGCATCATCTGTGAAACGAACCAGAATGTCAGATTCGCTTGCTGCCACAGTTTTATCAACACTAATCAATGGCTTTGGCACAGTTGACGTAACATCAACTGTCTTAGCCAATCCGGCCTGCTGTACTGGTTTTGAAACAGAAGGTAAGGCCTTCTGTTGTGCAAGCTTCATTTTTAAAAGTTCAATTTCATGCTTTAAGGCAATATTTTCTTTAGCAAAATTGTCCTTTGCAATATTTTCCTTCGCAAGCGTTTCCTTAACCGTATCCATCTTCGCTTTTGAAATTATGTCAGCATCCTTTTTTGTAGCGGTGGCCGGAAGGGTTTCAGGTCCCCCCTTGCTTGCACGTCCCAATTCAAGCGCGAACATGAATACGGCAACAGTCATGATAGTGAGAAGAAACAGGAGATTAAGTACCAGATTGGTAACCGCATCTACATATCCAGGCCAGAAAATATCCGAACCGTCGTTATCGCTATAACGTTCTGCCATACTAATTATCCATCCTTGGCATTAATTATTTTACTACTTATATGGTTGTTTCAAATAGATGCAGGAACATTCGATTATTAATACTGCCGAAAACTTTCGGGAAATTCTAAAATGGTGGATCCGCGGTAACTTTAGAAACCGATCCAGGAGCGCCTTGCGTTAATCTAACCAACTGAGCAACAGTACTCATTTCAAGTATATGCAGATTTACCAGGCGTGAACGAATCTGATAGAAACGGTCATAGACATCAAGCAGATCAAGAAGAGACTGGTTGCCGGAAAGCATTCGTTTTGACATGGCCTCTGCCGCAGTAGAAATTGACTTAAGTTCCTGGTAGCCGGTTGCAATACGCTCACTTGTTGTTGCAAGTGTTGCATAATTAGCTGACAGCGTCTGGACAACCCGTCGTCTTTGATCGTCTAGTTTATATTGCAATTCCTGGTGACGCGCTGTGCGCTCAAGATAGTTTTTGTAATCACTCCCGCCACTGAATATGCTCCAATTCAACACGGCCATGATGCGCTGGTCTCTTTGTCCTGAATTACTGTTATCGCCTCCCGCATGGAGAGAAAAGTTATCCGTGTATTCAGCATCTACACGGGGTAGATAGCGACCCATAGCAGTAGATTTGTCAATTTCCGCTGCTTGCAATTCCGCTGTAAGTGATGCGATATCCGGATTGGATTTCATAGCTTCAGTTACTGCCATATCAAAAGATTTAGGCAACTGCGAAGCTCCAACATCTTCAAGCCTTGGTAGTTTTACCTTTCGTGGAGCAAGATTTGTCAGGCGGACAAATTCTATCCCTGCTGCTGCATGCGCTGATTCCTGCTCAAGCCGGGATGACATCGTTGCCTGTCTGCGGGCACGCACGCGAGCCATATCAGAAACACTCGCTGCACCGGCATTAGTTCGTTTTTCAACATAAATGAATAACTCATTGAGTTGAGCTTCAAACTCACGCGTCATATCTGTCTGCAGACGACTTGATACCAGCGAAAGATAGGCATTTACAGAAGAAATATATGCATCACCGTCGCTGACCCTGTAATTTTCACCGCGCGCCTGCTCGATAGCTTTACGCCGCCTCCAGTCTCTGAAACTGGGCAGATCAAACAAAGGCTGACGCACTGTAAGAGCAGCATCAGTACGTGGATGAGTATCTGACGACGTACCGTTCACTGAAGGTTCGGATGATTCCGCACCCGTACTTACACGCACCGAAACTGAAGGGAGCAAAAGTGCGGCAGCTTGTCCGGTTTGAGCTTTTGCCTGCTCAGTGCGCGCTAAAGCGACATGACTTTCACGGTTGAAGCCTCGACCGGCGCGAACAGACTCCAAAATACTTGTTTCGCCAACAGAACCTGCAAGTTCATTATTAAAAATCTGATTTTTTGCCATATTTTTTACAAACTGTCCGTCAGCATCAGATAAAACCGAAATTTCTGACATGCCAATCAGTTCAGCCAAACCTCGTTTTTCAGGCACTGGAAAACTGCTGATCGAGGGGATGTCAGGCTTCGAATTATCCTTCAGTTGTGCTATTGGGAGCGCAGCCTGCTGCTGTGAGGTGGTATCGACAGATGGAGGAGTACTCTTAACCTTATTCGCTACATCACTACCTTTGCCTGTGTCAGTCGCATCTGACTTGACTGTTGCTGAAGTGTTCTTGACCGGCAAAGATGCAGGCGGTTCCTTTTTCTCTCTTGGTGTTATATCTGCGGTGGGTTCTGACGTTGGTGTCTCTGGCAGGCTTTTTTTAGTGGAGTTAATAATCTCACTAACCTGTAAAGGGAGCATTGAAACATTTGACTTACCGCCACCGCTGCTAATGGCAGAAACATAGTTGACAACTTTGCCAGCCCTGCTTCCTGAAGTTACTTCTACCTCAAAATGGATTTTTGCAGAGCCTGAAGTCGGGAGATTTCCAAGTGAAAAAACAAGGGCATTCCCATCGGCCGAGACAACAGGATCCGAAGCGCTGACACCATCCACTAAAACGGAACCTTTTTTATATTTGAACCCGGCAGGAGGGATCTCCATAACTCTTACATTGGCCGCAGCTTCAAGTTTGGAAGTGTTGCTAACAACAAGATCATAACCTATAAATTCACCTGGTGCAGCCATATCACGCGCAGTAGTAACATTGACCAACAGCTGAGTCGAGCTGTTATCATCCGAAGAATTAGACTTTTTGGCAGATACTTTAGGAGGTGAAGAGCCTGATTTACCTCTCCCAGACTGCTTTACGTCCGCCGCTTCCGAAAAAGTCTGCAATAAAAACAGTTGCAAAAAGACAACGAGGACAAAACAGAGGTAATACTTGAATCTGTTAATCACAAACGCACCCCTTGCTATAATTAAACTCCCCACCTGTCATACTATAATATATCTTAGGTACAGAAATTGAAGTTTGCGTATACATATCACCATAATTTGCTGTCAGTCAATTCAATTCAAGACAAT
>CAJBRY010000074.1 GCA_903958085.1 uncultured Geobacteraceae bacterium | reverse complement strand
TTGTTTCCCAGTCGCAACCATCGAGCCAACAGCTTTCACCTCGAAATTTTTTGCACCATTTGGAAGATTTGCTAAAACAACCACAAAAGGAATTGATTTACCATGAGCAACTTCCATGTTTGCAAGAGAATCACCAAACTGGTTGGCCATTGCTGCTTCAATCTTATCCAGCGACAGACTCTCCAGTTGCTCTTCAGTCAGCGGATTGCCACCGAATGCTGTCTTTGTAACAATACTTTTACCCGCAGCATCTAAAACAGTTACCTCAACCTGCAGTGCAGCACGCGGCTTTGGATACTGGTTAACCGCTTCGCCTGAAATAACCAGCATTTCGCCGGCACCATCATTATCAACGAAGGTAGCTTTAACCCCTTGTACTACAATTTTGCCAGCATCTGTTGCAACCGTACTCTTTGAAGCAGAAAATGAAGAATAACCCAAATAGCCAAGAACAGAAATAATCAGCAGAGCAATTACTGCTATCAAAGCTCCGAACATCGGATTCTGTTTGCGGCGGGATGCTATTGAAAGCGGCGGAAGCTCTTCAGTTACCTCCGAAGTTTCCTCACCCAGAAACGATCGTTTTAGGTCATCGTCCGCGCTCTTGGTCGTTGCCTCTGCGAGAGGGGCAAACAAACTCTCCTGAGACGGCTTTAAATCCTCTGGATTTATCTGTTGAACCGCAACTGATGTAAGTTCATCACCAAAATCAATCTCACCAAAACTGAATGGTTCTTCATTTGGAGTGTCAAGCGAAAAAAGTGCTCCACGCTTAGTGCCGGATTCCTGCCCTCCCATATCCATCGACTCAGCAAAATTATCTTCTCCTAAATCAAAGGAGATTTTCTCAGTTGTTGGCTCAGGAGTTGCCTGTACTACAGCTCCAAACATGTCATCATCAGAGAAATCAAGTCCCTGTGGAACCGCTTTCGTGGGAGTCTCTTTTGGCGTTTCGATCGGCGCAGCTGCAAAGTCATTCACTGATAAACCTAAAGTCTCCTCAGCAACGGGTTCCGGTTCAACATCACCGAAATCAAAACTTGAAAAATCAACTTCTCCACCTTTTGCAATTGGCTCGGGAGAAGATTCCAGAGTGGTTTGCGTATCTGAAATTGGAAGAGCATCAGACTCAAAAGATATTGCAGAAGAATCAAAAGGCGCATCTGAAGCCGGAAAAGTATCAGATTCAAAAGGTATTGCAGGTGAATCGAAAGGTGTATTAGATATCGGTTCATCAGGCACAAACTGTTTTTCAGAGAATAATTCCGAAGACTCCGTCTGGAAATCAGATAAAGCAGGGTCTTTCAAAATCTCATCCGACTGGCCTGGCTCCGTTCCCGGCTCTGGTTTATACACCTTGAACACTTGCTTACACTTTGTGCAGCGGACTTTGACGCCCTTTTCAGTAACTCTGGAATCGTCAAGTTTAAATTTTGTATGACATTTTTCGCAATTGATTACCATCTGCGACTCCTCGATGATGATAGCTTATTTCACTGCAATCAACGAAACTGTCTGAAACAACGCTAGTTCTATAACAGAAAGGGTTGAGGGTGTCAAATCATTACACTGGAACATTTCGACTATTTATGCAGGTTTTGCGAACAAATTCCAATAATAGGACAAATTTTGCATTTATCCGGATCAATGCCGTCACAACCCTCGCTTATTCCCAGATGAGCCAGAGAAAAATCGTATTTAACAGGATCGGCAGGATCAAAAAGACGCAGAGCATCTGTAATTTCTTTTGCCATCCGCCAATCGGCAGCTTTTCTCTTTGTAAGGGAAAGATACCGGCTGATTCTACATATATGAGTATCAACAGGGATAATAAGCTGCGATGGAGATATGCCATGCCACAAACCGAGATCCACTCCATCTGCCGGACGAACAAGCCAGCGAAGCATCATACAGAGTCGTTTACATGCGCTTCCAGAT
>CAJBRY010000073.1 GCA_903958085.1 uncultured Geobacteraceae bacterium | reverse complement strand
TGGTCAAAAAAGGTGAGAAAGTCGGCGTGGTTAAAATTCGCCTTTATCGCCCATTCCCACTTGATGCTTTCATCAGGGCTCTGCCAAAAACCGTCAAAAAAATTGCTGTACTTGACCGTACCAAAGAGCCTGGAGCACTTGGAGAACCGATCTACCTTGATGTCCGCACTGCGATCGGCGAAGCGATGGCTGACAAGAAGTTCAACTTCAAAGGCTATCCTGTAATCGTTGGCGGCCGTTATGGTCTCGGTTCCAAAGAGTTTAATCCTGCTATGGCAAAAGCGGTTCTTGACAATCTGAAGGCTGCCAAACCGATGAATAAGTTTGTTGTAGGTATTGAAGAGGATGTTACCAACTGCAGCCTCAAAGTTGATTACTCTTACAAAAACCCGATGGAAGGTGTTTATGAGGCAATGTTCTTCGGATTGGGTTCCGACGGTACTGTAGGCGCTAACAAAAATTCCATCAAGATCATAGGCGAAGAAACGAACAACAACGCTCAGGCCTACTTTGTGTACGACTCCAAGAAGGCCGGATCAATGACTACTTCTCACCTCCGTTTTGGCAAGAAATATATCAGAGCTCCTTATCTCGTTCAGGAAGCCAATTTTGTTGCCTGCCACAACTTCTCCTTCCTTGAGAAGTACGACATGCTGGCACGGGCTAAAGACGGGGCAACATTCCTGCTCAACGCTCCTTTCGGACCAGAAGAAGTATGGGACACCATGCCTAAGGAAGTTCAGCAGCAGATTATCGCAAAAAAACTTAAATTCTACGTTATCGACGGTGTCAAGCTAGGCAATGAAATCGGACTTGGACCACGCATTAACGTAATTATGCAGACGGCATTCTTCAAAATTTCCAACATTATTCCGCTCAAAGACGCTGTGTCTTCCATTAAGGGCGCTATCAAGAAATCATACGGTAAAGCTGGAGAAGCTGTACTGGAGATGAACTACAAGGCTGTTGATGCTGGTTTGAATAACTTCTACGAAGTTAAAGTTCCATCAAAGGCAAGCAGTAAACTGAAAATGGCTGCTGCCGTTTCCAGCAAGGCACCAAAATTCGTCAAAGAAGTTACTGGAGTAATCGTTGCCGGACTTGGAGACAATCTGCCGGTATCCAAAATGCCTGCTGATGGTACTTTCCCTACAGCTACATCGCAGTATGAAAAACGCAACATAGCCATCGACATTCCGGTTTGGGATGAGGCTATTTGCATTCAGTGCGGTATCTGCTCGTTTGTCTGCCCTCACGCAGCTGTTCGCAGCAAGGCTTATGACGGCAAGT
Organism: uncultured Geobacteraceae bacterium; assembly: GCA_903958085.1. Lineage (GTDB taxonomy): Bacteria > Desulfobacterota > Desulfuromonadia > Geobacterales > Pseudopelobacteraceae > JACRCG01. Next base: position 11,310 of record CAJBRY010000073.1, on the reverse strand, counting down.
TACTAAAAGGCGCTCCAACCACCTTTAAATCCGCAGACTGCAAGATTCCAGAGATGGCTGGCAAAAAATACACCATCCAGGTCGCGCCGGAAGATTGTACCGGCTGCGGTGCATGTGCTCACAACTGCCCGGCCAAGGACAAGAAAGTAGAAGGTCACAAGGCCCTTGATATGCACTTCCAGCCACCACTTCGTGCAGCAGAGGCTGATAATTTTGACTTCTTCCTAAAACTGCCTGATGTTGACGCGACTCAGGTCAAGCTTGATACTCTACGCAGCAACCAGTTGGTACGTCCGTTGTTTGAATTCTCAGGCGCCTGTCAAGGTTGCGGCGAAACTCCATACTTGAAACTGTTGACTCAACTTTTCGGCGACAGGATGCTGATTGCGAACGCAACAGGATGCTCTTCAATTTATGGAGGCAATCTGCCAACAACACCATACGCACAGCGTTCAGATGGCCGTGGACCAGCCTGGTCTAACTCACTGTTTGAAGACAACGCCGAGTTCGGTTTCGGCATGCGCCTGACTGTTGACCAATTCAGCAAGGCAGCACTGGAATATGTCGCAACATTGGCTGCCAACAAGGCCTTTGCTGCTAACGCCAAGCTCTTCAAAGATATCGTCAATGCTGATCAGTCTTCACAAGCCGGCATCGAAGCTCAGCGTGCGCGCATAGAAAAACTGAAAGCTGTGCTGAAGGGCAACAAGAATTCTACTGCAAAGCTGCTTGTACCTGTAGTTGATTATCTGGTGAAGAAGTCGGTATGGTGTATCGGCGGCGACGGCTGGGCCTATGATATTGGTTTTGGCGGTCTTGACCATGTCATCGCTTCCGGCAAAAACATCAACCTGTTTGTTCTTGATACGGAAGTTTATTCCAACACCGGTGGTCAGGCTTCTAAATCTACGCCAATGGGTGCAGTTGCGCAGTTTGCTGCCGGCGGAAAGCCGGTATCCAAAAAAGACCTGGGCATGATTGCCATGTCCTATGGTTCGGTTTATGTGGCAACTGTTGCACTTTCTAATCCTGCTCAGTGCGTAAAAGCGATGCTTGAGGCAGAAGCTTTTGAGGGTCCATCGCTTATTATTGCCTACTCGCACTGCATCGCTCACGGTATCGATATGACCGCAGGCGTAGATGCCCAGAAACGTGCGGTACAGTCCGGTTACTGGCCACTCTACCGCTACAATCCTGCTCTGGCTGCTGAATGCAAGAATCCGTTGCAGCTTGATAGTAAGGCTGCCACAATCAGCTTTGAGGAATATACCGGTGCAGAGAACCGTTATCGCATGCTAAAGAAAGCCAATCCTGAACAAGCCGGTGCGCTTATGAAGAAAGCCGGCGAATGGACCAAGGCTCACTTTGCATATTATCAGAAACTTGCAGCACTTAACTTCGATGATTGCTGTGAAAAGAAAAAATAGTCTGCATTTTTAACCTGAAGTAATAAGCCCTGCGGATCAATCTGCGGGGCTTTTTTACAAAATGAATTGGAGAAAATGATGTTTAACGATAACAACGACCTAGGTGCGTCACTATTCAAAACATGGAGTGAAAAACAGCGCAGTGATGAAATAGAAAAACTCGTACAAGGATATCGCAACGGAGTTCCAATAGGGATTTTATGCAAGATGTCCGAGACGGTTGCGGGCAACAAGAAGAAAGCTAAGAAGTACCTTAAGCAGTTTATGACTGCAAATGAGCGCACTGTGGCAATTGAAACTGCCCCCGAAACGCTGAATTCGATAGTAAAATCACTTCTGACCTAACGGGGGGGGTAAAATGAATAAATTGACGCAACTGCTATTAGCGGCAGCAATTTTCATATTCTCAGTAACGACTCCATGCACTGCTATAGAGAACTCACCTCTGGCAGACAAGCTTGTAGCTGGTTCTCCATGGGAATTTACAACAAAATATGAAAATACAAAAAATGAGTTCAGGTACAGCCCTGAAGGCGTTTTTGAAAGATGGCACAACAAGAAAAATAAATGGGTTAGCGTCGAAATCACTGAAGGCGATAAATTTGCCTTGAAAACCATTAATGACCATACGATTACATATGAGTTGGACAAAGATGGCAACCCGAAAATTACACATTCAAAACATCCATCCACATTTCGTTCATTAAAATCGAATTGAAATGAATTTCGTCAGAATGAGCGCCTCCCAGCAGAGCTGTGGGCTTTCGATATTGTAAACCGCTCAAAGCGTTTTGTTCAAATGATTATCTGACCGCAATAGGTGGTCATCCCTCAGTCGATAGCGACAGTTTTCAAGATTTTTGTCCTCGTCCTCTTGAGGGGTGTGTGTTCTAAGAGTGTTTACTGCGCTACAGTAATCGTTTACAGATTAAACTATGTTTCACCGCTTGTTGAATCCGGGAATCCAAGACGGATACTGTACTTACTCCGTTTTACGCAAGGATTCCCGTGACAGCAATCCAGTTATCCCGCATCCAGCCGAATCACTCATTGCTGCTCAAACGGCAACATATAGAATCCAACCGTAGAGAATACGGCGTTCTGTATGACATGCTAGCTTTTGCCAACCCGGCACAACTCATCGCTGCCAATCTTGAACGAAAAGATTTGCTGCGCTGGCTTGGTCAGCACGCTGCCTTTGGCTATGCTGACACAAAGGTTGATTGCAATGGGCTCTCCCCCGGATGCCTCTCTTGTGGTGAAGGTAGCTGGTCCTGTCTGTTCATCAACGGATACTGTAATGGCCAATGTTTCTACTGCCCCACGTCTCAGGAAGACAATATCGGGCCACCAGTGACTAACGGCCTTGCCTTTGCTTCCCCTGAGGAATATGCCGCATATGTGTCAGTCATGGGCTTTGCCGGAGTTAGTATCAGTGGAGGGGAGCCGCTGCTCACTCCTGAATTGACCCTGGCATACCTTACTGCAGTTCGTCAACGCTGTGGAGATGCCGTGCACCTCTGGATGTACACCAACGGTACTATGCTGACAATTGAACTGTGCAACCGGCTGCAGAATGCCGGACTGAATGAAATTCGTTTCGATCTTGGCGCGGTTCGTTACAACCTGAAGAAACTGCGACTGGCGGTGGGTTGTATACCGACTGTGACAGTGGAAATTCCGGCGGTCCCGGAGGATGAAGCTCTTCTGAGGCTGAAGATGCTGGAAATGGTCGAAACTGGGGTAGATCACCTAAATTTACACCAGATGCGTCTCACTCCTTATAACTTTGGCCCTTTGACCGAACGTAGATACACTTTTATCCACGGAGAAAAGGTAACACTGCTGGAATCGGAGTTGTGTGCATTACGGACTCTTAAATTTGGTCTTGAACAAAAAATCAGGCTTCCGGTCAACTACTGTTCATTTCCCTACAAACGGCGCTTCCAGCATGCTGCTGCACGGCGACGTGCGGCTCTGACAATTTTTGTTGAAGGAGAAGTCGTAACGGAAGCAGGATATATCCGTACCATTTCAAAGACTAGGGTACGTTACAGCGAAGCGGTACTACTGCAAAATCCCAGCTACCGTCATCCGTTCGAGAAGATCACGCTGGAAACCGGGCGTTCCCTGTATCTGGAACGGCGGCCGAAGACACCTGAGCTGGAGTTGACTGTTACGGAACAGAGTGACTTGGAGGCTGGGTGTCCGCCGGAACGATTGGAGGCTTTTGAGCGGATTGAGAGCGGTCTGGCGGAATATTATTGATTATATGTTTCTCTTTATTAAGCATTCTGATACTGAGGGAGACGATCGACATAATTCATGGTTAGTGTCAATATTTGTCCATAACAAGAGTGAACCCGTCCTAGAAAAGTAATGAGCGTCCCACGGAGACTCGTGAGACGCTCGTTATTTAACGGTGCCATTTATCCTAGAATTTCTTTCATATCAGCCTCAACAGTCGTAATTGGGGCTATATTGAAATTCTCAATCAGAAAGTCAAGTACATTTGGAGTTATAAATGCCGGCAGAGTAGGCCCAAGCTTTATGTTCTTGATGCCCAGATGGAACAGGGTCAGAAGAATAACGACCGCCTTTTGCTCGTACCATGAGAGTATCATCGAAAGCGGCAAATCATTAACACCGCATTCAAAAGCACCGGCAAGAGCAACTGCAATCTGAATCGCCGAATATGCGTCGTTGCACTGGCCAACATCCAGAAGACGCGGAATTCCGCCAATATCTCCGAATTCAATCTTGTTGAAGCGGTATTTTCCGCACGCCAACGTAAGAATAACCGTGTTCTGCGGGAGTTTTTCGGCAAATTCGGTGTAGTAGTTGCGCCCGGATTTTGCGCCGTCGCAGCCGCCTATCAGAAAGAAATGTTTAATAGCACCAGATTTGACTGCAGCGATTACTTTGTCAGATACTCCAAGTACTGCGTTGTGCCCAAAGCCTGTCAATATTTCCTGCCCTGGATTGTCCGGGAAACCTGGCAGTTCAAGGGCTTTATTGATGACTGATGAGAAATCCCAACCATCAACATGCTTCACATCAGGCCAACCTACGAGCCCCCAGGTGTAAAGACGGTCTTTGTAGCTGTCGGACGGTTTCTGGATGCAGTTTGTATTAAAAATGATCGCACCGGGGAAGTTTACAAATTCTTTTGCCTGATCCTGCCATGCTCCACCGAAGTTACCTATCAGGTGCGAGTACTTTTTAAGACCGGGATAGCCGTGAGCCGGAAGCATCTCCCCGTGGGTATATATGTTGATCCCCTTGCCTTCGGTCTGCTTTAGCAGTTCTTCAAGCATCTTCAGATCATGTCCGGTGACAAGAATAGCTTTGCCGGATTTGGTACCAAGCTGTACGGCCGTTGGAATCGGGTGACCATATGCATCAGTATGAGCATTGTTCAAAAGCCCCATGACGGTCAGGTTCTGCTTGCCGCATTCCATAGCAAGACCAACAAAATCCATCAATCCTAGATTGGCATCGGTGGTTGCTGCCAGCGCCTTCTGAAAAAACGCCATGACTTCGTCATCAGTTTTACCCAGGATCATGACATGATCCATGTAGGCTGCCATGCCTTTAAGGCCATACATGAGGATCTCAATCACTGATCGGATGTCTTCGTTGATATGCTGACTGTTGATGCCATAGGCTTCACCCTGCAGGGTCATGCCTGTAATATCTTCAACTGGTTTCCAGTCCGCAATCTGACTGGGTATAGTTACACCCGCTGCACCCTTAGCTTTTTCTTTCAATGCATAACATTTTGTTATCATTGCACCGATTCTTGCCGGTTCAAAATCAACATTGGTCACCGTAGTGAAAAGTGCTTCAATAGTAAAGCGGTCAATCTCGGCGTTGCGCCCCAGTTTGTCGGCATACAACGCAAGACTTTTCAAGCCGTAAAGCAGGTGATCCTGCAATACTGCAACTTCCGGTTTTTTACCGCATACTCCAGAGATGTTACAACCAACTCCGTTTGCCGCCTGTTCACATTGATTACAAAACATTCCCATGATTAACTTCTCCTTTAGCTACTTGATTGACTAAACTTTTATTTGTATTTATGTTAGTTACAGTATACTGCTTTTCCGAGTAATTACTTGACGGTTGTCAAAAAAACATCTTTAAGGAGAAATCCGATGTCTAGAGTCTTTTTCACAGACATGCGTACAGATCACACAGAGAATCTGTTCGATAAAATCGCCAAACTGCTTTCGTCAGCCGGATTGGCAAAAGCCGTTGCTAAAGACGATTTAACTGCCGTTAAGATTCATTTTGGGGAGAAGGGGAATCACACCTATCTTCGCCCTGTTTTTGCAAGAAGGGTTGTTGAGGAGATAAAAAAGCTTGGCGCCTTTCCATTTCTTACTGATTCCTCCACTCTATATCCAGGACAGCGCAAGGAAGCAGTTTCTGCAATAACCTGCGCCATTGAAAACGGCTTTGATTATTCTTGCGTTGGTGCACCGATAATTATCAGCGACGGCCTGCGTGGTGTTACTGAAACTGAAGTTCTGATTGACGGCGAATTGCTTAAGAAAACCTACATCGGCACCGAAATTGTCGAAGCTGATGCCATCGTTGCAATGACCCACTTCAAATGCCATGAATTGACCGGTTTCGGCGGTGCAATCAAGAATATCGGCATGGGTTGCGCCAGTCGCAAAGGGAAACTGGTACAACACTCTACCGTTGCACCAAAAGTGTCGCAAAAAGGATGCACAGGCTGCGGAGTCTGCCCACGTTCCTGCGCCCACGATGCTATCAGCTTTGCCGATGGCAAAGCGATAATCGATCCTCAAAAATGCGCCGGCTGTTCCCGCTGCATCACGGTCTGTCCGTTTAAGGCGATCAACATTCAGTGGAACGAAGCCGCCGATATGACCATGCGTAAAATGGCTGAATACTCAAAAGGGGCGCTGATCGGCAAGTCAGGTAAAGCAATATATATCAACTTCATCACCCAGGTTTCACCGGCTTGTGACTGCTATGGGCACTCAGATGCACCGATCGTCAACGATATCGGTATCTGCTCTTCCACCGATCCGGTCGCGCTTGATCAAGCCTGCGCCGATCTGGTCAACGGCGCACGCGGCAATGAAGGTTCGGCACTGCGATCCGGTCATGAACCTGGTGGCGACAAGTTCCGTGGTTGCTGGCCGGAGATTCCGTGGGAGGTACAATTGGAACATGCCGAGAAGATAGGATTGGGGAGCAGGGCTTATGAGTTGGTTAAGGTCTGATTACTCTTCCGATCTGCTGAACCGAACAATAACTAGCTCCGCCTCACATCTACAGTCACATCATACAGTGTACTTCCGCGCCCTGCATCGGTCAGGCGCTGTGAAGTCAGTGCATTAACCCCGCGATCACCCGGAAGGAACTCCTGCCACCATACGCCTTCGGTGACAACAGTTCCGACAGGGGTCTGTCCGGTTATTCGCAGAGTAAAACGTACTTCACCACGTTTATTGTAAGCAATTACAGACTCTCCTTCAGACAGTTGACGCACCTCTGCATCTTCGTAATTCATAAGCAGTTCCATTCTGGCTTGCCTGGACCGTAGCTGATCCTGTTCGTAAAAACTTGAATTGAGAGCAAAGGGGGTAGCTCCTGATTGCAGTCGCAACGGATATCCATCCTGCTCGGCATGTGTTGGCAAGAGGCGTGGTAGAGGTTCAGGCTCACGCTCGTTTAATATTTGAATCTTTCCTGATGGAGTCAGCCACTCTCGCTTAGGATCAGTAGGTGGAGTAAGCATAACCGGCTCACCAGTGAGCAGATGCTCAGTAACAGAATTACTCCGCCAAAGATTCTTCACATTTAGCAACAACTCGATCAGATCGTCTGCACTCTGGCTGAAAAACGGTTCATCCCATCCCATCCCGGCTGCAAGCAAGGAAAACACCTCCAGATTGCTCTTTGCGCCGCCCAGTGGCTTTATAGCTGCACGGCAACGCTGAGCATGGTAGCTGCCGTAGGAACGATACAAATCCGAGTGTTCAAGCGATGAAGTGGCAGGAAGTACTATGTCGGCATATTTGGCCGTGTCTGTCAGAAAACGTTCGTGGACGACGGTAAACAGATCCTCCCGCTCCAGCCCTTTTATGACTGTATTCTGATCGGGAGCGATAGCCGCAGGGTTGGAATGATAGACATAGAGCGACATTACCGGTGGTGCAGACATTTCGGTTAACGCATCACCCAGCTGATTCATGCTGATCAGGCGCGATGAATCGGTAATAAAATCTTCGCGCGTAACCATATTAAGCTGAAAAGCTCCACCGGTAGAAGTGCCTAGAAAAATTCCACCACCCTGCTTAGACCACGCACCGACGGCAGCAGGAAGGCAACTGATCGTACGTACAGTCATTGCACTGTTGCCATAGCGGCTCAGGCCACTGCCCAGACGGATAAATGGCGCCTTAGCCTTGGCATATTCGTAAGCAAGACGTTCAATGACATCAACAGATAGACCACAAACAACAGACATCTCTCCGGGGGAACAATCCGGCAGAATTTTACATTTAAATTCCTCATAACCAATTACATTTGAAGAAATAAAATTCAGGTCAAGAGTCCCATCCCGATCAAAAATATGCAGCATACTCAATGCCAGAGCGCCATCGCTGCCAGGACGAATAAGGAAGGCCTCATCAGCCAAGTCGCAGGTTGGTGTGCGATATGTGTCAATTGCCAGGATTCTTGCGCCGTTGCGTCGGGCGGCCTGTGCATCAAGCACACTATGAATACTGGTGGCAACAGCATTGATACCCCAGAGGATTACCAAATCGCTCTGTTCTGCTTCAGTGGGATTCAGCGCGGGAGTGTCTCCCATAAGCGCTTTCCAACCGGCATCCTTGGCTGGAGAACAGATCGTTCGTTCCAGTCTTGAGGCACCAAGTTTATAAAAAAATGCGTGGCCGGCATTGCGCTGAATCAACCCCATAGTACCGGCGTATGAATAGGGAAGAATGGCTTCAGCACCATGAATTGCTATAACTTTGCGCCAGCTGGAACAGATTATATCTATGGCATTATCCCAGGAAATCGGCTCAAACTGCCCCGTCCCCTTTTTTCCGACCCTGCGTAGTGGAGCTGACAAGCGCCTGCTTGAGTAGATTGTCTTTTCGTAATGTGCCATTTTGGGGCATAGCAGGCCTCGGGTAACCGGGTGATCGGGGTCGCCACAAATATTTATTGCTCGACCATTTTCAACAGTTACAAGAAGGCCACAAGCATCAGGACAGTCATAAGGGCAAACAGAGCGAATTTTGGCAAGCATGACAGAGATCCTTTCGCTACTTAAATCTGGCGCTATTGTAACCGATTTCAAAAAACATTTGCAGATGAAATCAATTTGGTGCAAAACCAAGGTTAATTACTTTCTGAGAGGCTTATTATGACTCCACAATCGGAAATCCTGCATTACGCCGTTTCGGTGGTAGGTAAAGACCGTCCAGGCATTGTCGCTGCAATAACAGAGGGGCTTTTTAATCTTGGCTGTAATATCGCGGATTCAAGCTGCACCATGCTGGCTGGTGAGTTCGCCATGATTCTGATTGTTTCTCTGAAAAAACCGTTTAGCAAATCGCGGCTTATTGATGTGTTGAAGCCAGTCTGCGAGCGGATTGGTATGACGTTGGGAGTACGTACACTCCATGCTGACGAGATTACACGTCAGGAAACAGATGGTGAAATTTGTATGATATCAGTTTATGGTGCTGACCAGCCCGGCATAGTTTACCGGGTCACACGTGAATTGGCAGCCCGGAACATAAACATAACCGATCTCAACACTAAACTTATTGGAACGGAAGAAGAACCGGTATATGTGCTGATGCTTGAAGTGGCTCTGCCTGAGGGGGAAACAGCAGAAGGGGTGGAGCATACGCTGGCAGCCTTGAAAAAAGAGTTGAATGTGGAAATAGGAGTTCGTGTTATTACACCGGTGGCATTCTAACGATGGCGATCCAACCGATTTTACGCTACCCCCATCCGATGTTAAAAAAACTTTGCCACAAGGTTGAGCGAATAGATCAGCGCATTCTGGACCTGATTCAGGACCTGGTTGACACGATGCAACATGGACCGGGCTCAGTCGGCGTAGCCGCATCGCAGATAGGGGTAACACTACGTGTCTGTGTGGTGGATGTCTCAAAAAACCGCAATGGCAAAGATAATAACCACGGTCTGCTCCAGATGATAAATCCTGAGATCACAAGCCGCAACGGTTCAGCAACCATGCGTGAGGGGTGCATGAGCGTTCCAGACTACACTGGAGATGTGGACAGAGCGACTGAGATCACGCTTCAATTTACCAATCCTGATGGCACTCATCAGGAGATTTTAGCCAGTGGCTTTGAGGCTGTGGCTATCCAGCACGAAATGGATCATCTGGACGGTGTGTTGTTTCTGGATCGGGTAACCAGTATCAAAACTGGACTTTTTAGACGCAAGAACTATTGATTCTTAATGATCTGACGGAGAAAATTATGCCCGGGCTTTTGACAAAAAAGGAACAGAGGGATTTGCTTAAAATCGCACGTGAAACCATTGTAGAGCATGTCACCAATGGGAAAACTCCTGCTTTTGCCCCGACATCTTCCGGCTTAAGTCTGCATTCAGGTTGTTTTGTAACGATAAAGCATAAGGGTGAACTGCGAGGTTGTATTGGAAATTTTGTTTCCGATCAGCCACTTTATCTACTGGTTCAGGAGATGGCGGTATCGGCGGCAACCCGTGATCCACGTTTTTATCCGATGAAGCAACATGATCTGGCCGATTTCAATCTGGATATTTCGGTACTTTCGCCACTTGAAAAGGCTGCTTCTGTTGATGATATTCAGGTTGGTATTCATGGCATATACATCGTGAAAGGGAGCTACCGCGGAGTCCTATTGCCGCAGGTTGCAACTGAATACGGATGGGATCGTGACGAGTTTTTGCGGCACACTTGCATCAAAGCCGGACTACCAGAGGATGCCTGGCAGGGGGAGTGTGATATCTATATATTCAGCGCACAGGTATTTGGGGAGTAATTGCTGAGTTCTGCCGCAAGCCCCAAAATTTAAATGTCCTCACTGTTTTTCTTTTCTACGAACTATGCAGATTATTGTCTGCGAAGCGCTTAAGAAAGGCAAAAATCCCAGCATTATTGGACAAACTACAAGCAGATCATATTTTTACTTTACTGGATACCAGAACTTAGCTTGACGAATTTTGCCATCCCTCGTTACAAACTTGCACATAATCCCATACTTTCCACTTCTGGAAAAATTAAAATCCGCCCCGAAATGACCATGCATACCATTAAGATCCTTGGATTGAGATGTCTTATCAGGGTTTTGTATTTTTATTGCAACAGTACCTTCGGTCAAAGCTTTTCCGGTTTTTGTGTCTTTAAATGACACCGAGATATGATGAGTCTCCTTTACCTCCCTAGGCATATCCATCCCCATAGCCTTCATTGCATCGGACATAGTCTGCACGTTAAAAGTTGCCTTTACTCCTTCTACAACCTCCTCGTGTACCGTTGCAGTTTTGCGCTCTGCTCCATGACTACTGTGGTCTGCTGCTTTAACATTCACTGCAAAAGTGAGTACAAAAAGTGCGACCAAAAAAGCAATGTTTTTTTTCATAGTTTAGTTCTCCTCTGTTTAGACGATTTAAATTCTACATGTCTAGAGCAGAGAACATGCCAAAACATAACTGGATGTAATTATGGGTTATTTGGTTAATTGGTGATGGTCTGCTGTTGATTATTCTACAGCAAATACAGATATTCCTCAGTGGTTTGAGCCTAATAGCACTTCGGCTGGCAAATATGGCAGGAGGTTACTTGTAAGCGGTCCAATTTACATAT
>CAJBRY010000072.1 GCA_903958085.1 uncultured Geobacteraceae bacterium | reverse complement strand
GAAATGGATGCGATTTTAAAGAGTGAAGAGTGAAAAAGGTAAGCACTTATGAAAACGGATGATCCGTTGTTCCGGTGCCGCCGATGGATCATAGAAGTCACTCACTCTTGGTTCAACAGATTCAGAAAACTGCTAGTGAGATACGAAAAACTCACAAAAACATATGAAGCATTATTACATATGGCTGCAGCCATAATCGCATATAGAAAAGCAGGCTTAATTTACGGATAAGTTCTAAGTGTAAGCTATTGACTTGCTCTCTTAGTAAGGCTCATTTGACAAGGGTGTGGCCATAATTTAAGAGGGTATTGGTCGTTGGTCGCGAAAGAAATATCATGAGTGAAATCAGGAAAAGAAAATTTGCGGCATTCATCAGTCTGGTTGTCGCAGCTGGTAACATTGGAGTAATTACTATTGCTATTGACGTTGGGACTTTCAAAATATTTATGGAAGATCTACTGAAAACCCCTGAGTATTTATTGTCATCTGTAACTGGAATAATTTCCTTAATTATCGGTATGATATTGCTGGCTAACAATCCATTGGGGAAGAAACAAATTCTGACGATTCTGATTATTTCTGTCGTCGTTTTTGTTATTGCAGCCATTTAGACATCAGTAGTCCTCTTGTTTGTTTTGCTATGGCCGTGGTCACTTTACAGACTCTATCGAAACGAAATTCCATAACCATCGGATGGCGCGGTGCCCACCATACCCGTGTAGAATCCTGGAACGGCAGTAATGAATATCTTTACCCTCCCGTTTATGTGAAGTCAGCATCAGACAAAACTGCACTATTATAGGGTTCTCGACCCGTAGTAGATGGTTGGGCCATGAATATGTAACGACGCTCGAAGGAAGTAAGGTATAAGCCATTTACGTTCGCACCCCTTTAAGTAATTGAGTAATCAGCTATTGGTGCGGTTATTACTGCTCACCGCCAATAACGTAGGAAGAAGAAATATAAATGATAGAAATTCTGAAATGGGTCTGCGGCATAATCATGATCATTACCGCAAGTAATATGTCGACGGTAATACGGGCTGAAAAAGTAAAAAGTAAATGCTGGTTCACACCGTTTGACGTATTCGATTACGTTGTAATTTCTCGGCAGCAGAGTGGCAAAATTGGAATAGTGTTCTGGCTGTTTTTGATTTCCGTTTTATGTTTCTTCACCCTATTGATTTTTCCAGTAATGTGATGCACACCTGAAACGAAAACCCACAATAAGCGTGAAATGCAGGATTCAGCCTCATGAGGAGAGGGAGCCATCTGCAGATGTTTAGGAAGATATTATTGATGTTCTGTGCCATCGTTTTATTGTTGGTCTCAAAAAGCCTATTTCTGGAAATTGCAGCATCGGGATGTGTTCAGGCTAAGTTTGGATTACTGCTCTGTGATTGGACAAAATACGTATGGGCTGCCTCTCCGGCTTTTTTAGGACTTATATGCATTTGGGCAGTCTTAAGAAACAACAAAAAAATGGAAAATAATTAAGGCAGCACAAACCGCTGTTGGCAAAACTAAATATGAATCAAAGAATGAGTCTTGAACTTTTGAAGGATATGCCCTTGGATGGTGGTAAATGTGCTCTTTGTAGGAATCCTGTTGAAGAGCACGGAGTTGATGACTCAGGGTTGTGCAATATCTGTTTTTTAAGCGGAAGATCTGTGAATTCGAAAATACAATCAAACGCAAGAGACCAAAATGGCCCCCGTTTGAATATCTACTTCGCTACCAAGATTATCCGAAACCACGTTGGACTAATGGAATATGAAAGAATCAACCAGTAGAGTCATAGTTGGTGTAGAGGGGATATTTCTCAATGTCCCGATAACAGGTCTATTCCTTTTTGGAGGTTTACCTGGGTTTTTCTATTTCCTTCGTCAATCTCCGAACACTAAAAACATTTTAGAAGCGTTTGCATGCCTGGTAATAACTGCAACTCTGGTATGTGTCTGGAGACTACTACTGACTTTCATATTTTTCGGACGCGCCAAGCTGAAATCGATCCCGTTGAATTGGTGGATTTTACCATATATATCGGCAGGTCTAAGTTTACCGGGGGCGCTATTACCGGGGACAGCTATTGCACTGTTTGGCTGGGGTATACCACTGATATTGCCACTTGTTCACTTGCATGTTGAACGAAAAAAATCGACTGATAATTAAGGGCAGTCCAACCGGAAAAATACCCTGAACAATAGACCGTCAGGTGATTTTCCGAACTGTTGGGTGAATTTAAAGACAGGGAGAATAGAATGACCAAACCGAAAGCATTAATTCTTGGTGGCTGTACAGTCTGGCCAATCCTTTACATGTTCCTGTTCATTGGGACAATGTTCTCGCAGGTCATAATGATGGATTTCGGTGGTAAGCCGGCTGCTGGAGAAATACCCACAGTCATGAAAATCATATTCCCGCTTCATTTTCTTACGATGTTTTGGATATTCGTCTTGGTAGCAGTTTACATAAGGCACATTTTTAAAACCGAAGTAGTTCCGCAAGACAAAAAGGCACTTTGGGCGGTAGTCATATTTTGCGGCAACATGATCGCTATGCCTGTGTATTGGTATCTCTATATATGGAAGAAACTGGATAATTAACTTCATAGCTAAGCCAGCACCAAACAAACACTTAGACGCGAACGGGGGCTGAGAATTGCCTCGTTGTGGAGAAAGATTTTATTAATATTTTCGATAAATTAAGATATTTACTGGCATTTGGACTTGTCCTGTTGTTTGTCATTTTCAAAATGGGCTACGTCGCCGCCATAGTTGCCCAAATAACTGGACTGCTAATCTTTTTGATTGTAGATCTTGTTATTATACTTGACGCACGGTTCAAAAAAGTAATTTCTTTTGGTGGGAATTTAAAAAAAGAGACCCATCCGATTCAATTTAAAATTTGTTACATAGGTTTATACATCCTTGCCATTATAATTATGTTCCAACTCCCTGCAGCTATAATAACAATTTGAAATCAAAGAAAAATCACAAAAGTTGCTGATCAGAGCCCAATAACACGGCTATGCGGTCAAACGACACTACAAAAGCTGGGCACAGTTAACGTGTTGGCAGATACTAGATGGAAGTTTATATGACCATTTCCCAAAAAAACTTTAACAAAGCAAGACTTTGGATAAACATTTTCCCTCCGATACTCCTATTTCTGGCCATCAACTTCAGTAGTTTGCCCCCAATCACTATCTTTGTATTCATCCGCATCTATTTGTGTGCTTTTGTGGCGACATTTCTAGTTCATGCAATACTATTCAATGAGTTTGCTTCCGGATGGAGTACGGTTACCCAAGTCAAGAACCCAAAAACATATAAGCTGTGCGTGGTGATAATGATCATTACTATCTTCGTAATTGTTATCCGCACTTTGGCAGACCTCATTGATTTTTAGATAGCCTAGGCGTCCGAAAAGACCGGGCGGGTCATAGCCGGCCCCGTTGGACATAATCCTTGAACAACAGTAAAAAACAATTAATGTATTGAAGGGATTACAGATGAAAGAGGCTCTAAAATCCGGGCTGGAGCACACGTTAAGCTTCCTCGTATCCAAAGAAAAAACTGTTCCGCATGTTTACCCTGAATCGGATCTGTTTCGTGTGATGCCGGAGGTATTTGCTACAGCATTTATGGTCGGCTTTATGGAATGGGCTTGCATGGAGGCTTTGCGCCCTTATCTGGAAGATGGTGAACGAACTCTGGGAACGATGATCAATGTCACCCATCAGGCAGCCACTCCGGTTGGGATGACGGTTACCGCCCATGTGAAGTGCGTGGGGGTAGAGGG
>CAJBRY010000071.1 GCA_903958085.1 uncultured Geobacteraceae bacterium | reverse complement strand
CTTGAGCAGCATTTGTCGGCGTCACTACTCCAAATGGAACGCGATACTCAAAGAGTGCACTCCATTGTAAATTGGCCATGGATCATAAGTGCACTCATGAATTAGAAATGGAATAACTGGATTTTTGACGGCGAACAACTTCAATTCCATGTTTTTCCAGCAGTCGATAGAACGTGCGTCGAGGAAGGTGTGCCAAGCGGGCAGCTTTGGCAATATTGCCGTTAGACTCTTCGAGATAGCGTGAAATAATATGTCTTTCAGTTCGTCCAACCTGCAATTCTCTTTCGGCTTTAAATGAAACGCGTCGACGACTGACATCGACATCAATGCAGGATTCGTATGTATCCACAAATATTGTCGGGAGATTTTCCAGCCGTATTATGCCGTCTTTAACAAGTACCGCTGAGCGCTCAATAACATTCTGCATTTCTCGGATATTTCCAGGCCAAGGGTAGTGCTGCATGGCCTTGACGGCACGGTCTTCAATGCCGGCAATGGTTTTGTTCAGTTTTTTTCTGGCCTTTTCAAGAAAATGCTGGGCTAGTTCCGGGACTGACTCAGGGCGATTGCGCAGAGGAGGAAGTTCAATGCAAAATACATTCAGGCGATAGTACAGATCTTCACGAAACCAGCCTTCTCGCACACCAAGTTCAAGGTCCTTGTTTGTCGCGGCGATGAGGCGCACATCCACCTTTTTTGAAGCTATGCCGCCAACAGGCCTAACCTCTCCAATATCCAGAATTCTAAGAAGTTCAGCCTGCAATTTTGGAGTAATGTCTCCTATCTCATCCAGAAAAATAGTTCCACCGTTTGCAGCTTCAAACAACCCCTTTTTATCGGCAATTGCACCTGTAAAAGAGCCTTTTTTGTGGCCGAAAAGTTCGCTTTCGAGCAGAGAGTCTGTAAGTGTAGTACAGTTAACGGTCATTAGTGGCTTGTCGTTTCTCTGACTTTGACGGTGAATTCCCCTTGCAGTAAGCTCCTTGCCGGTGCCGGTTTCTCCTCTGATTAATACTGTTGTAGGTGTCGGACCTACTTGATGAATGAGCTCGATAACCTCTCTGATCCCGGGATCACTGCCGATAATCAAATCATCGCCAGCCTGCCTGTCCAGCTCACGTTGCACAAGTTCGTACTTCTGCATAAGATTGCCTCGCTCTTCAACAATCCTCTGCATATTGTGGGGCAGGCACATCTGAATGTCCGCTAGCCCCTGAAAGACGGCAACAGCGTGTTCACGGCATGAATTATAACCGCAGGCCCGACAGTTGAGCTCATCGCCTTGGGTGAACTTGTTTGTGGAATGTAGGATGCGTTTTATGTCATCTTTGCCGGGTGTCGGAAGTTTAATCGCCTTGTCGGAATAGCTTCGTGATAGGTCGGGTATGAGAACAGTAGACCGATAATGTGGTGCCGTTTTGTAAGGAGGTTTTGCGTTGTTATGTGACAAAATAAGCTTGCGTTTATAAAAATGATTTAGATCTTTTTCTTTTGTCGGGCCGTCAACGCATCCACCGTCACAAAAGCGTAGATCGATAAATGCCGGTGAAATTCTCCCAGCAGCCAGATCCCTGATAATTCCAATTGTATGCGTCTCGCCCTCAGCACTTATTGTCTCTGTGTCCTGGAAGTCAGGCTGTATATCAAAAACCTTGAGTGAACCGCCGGTTAGAGAAAAAAGGCGTCCATCTTCCGGATCAACACCATCAAAAGGAACTTCAGAGATGCTGCCTGGATTGATCCCTCGATTTTTAAAAAGTCTATCAATTTCCCGGTATGTGAGTACAACATCTATAGCGCCTGAATCTTCGCCTTGTATCTCAAACTTGGCAGCGATACATGTGCAGAGGTATACAACTTTCGTCTCTTTGCCTAGAATCCCCTTGATATAACGCCCCATAGCGATCATCGGCGAAACGATAGGAATGATGTTTGGAATAAGCGAAGGATAGTGACGCTCAATTAAATCTACCACTGCTGGACAATGTGATGAAAGCACAGGCTGACCTGATGAAGCCAGAGAGTTGCGATAGCTTTCGGCAATCATACTCGCACCATAGGCTCCTTCATGCACTTCGCTGAAGCCAAGGTTTTTCAGCGCCGCTACCAGCTGCCCCGGTTTCAAAGTGTGAAAATACGCTGGAAAAGAACAGCCAAGTACGGCAACCACAGGAGCTCCAGATGCCAACATCTCCTGCGTACGAACCATTCGATCAACTACAACCTTTGCGTTTTGCGGGCAACTCAGGCAGTTACCGCAACCGATGCAGCGGTCGTACATTATCTGAGCAAAGCCGCTGTCAACTTTAATGGCCTTGACAGGGCAACTTCTTACGCATGAGTAGCAACGCCTGCAACGCTCTTTATAAGTGACGATTGGTTCCATTATTTCCTCTTAAAAATCATTTTTGAAGAGTATAGTTTGAATTTAGCATATGCGCAATAAATGGCACATAAATTCTGTTATGTTTTTCAATGTAGAAAAAAGGCATCTCCCCCGCAAAAAACTATGCAGTAGAAATGCCATTTCATTGTTGACAACTTTATCAAGTTTATTCGAACTGCGCCTTAAACTCCAACATCATTCTTTGCAGCGCGGCAACTTCACTCCGGAGCATTAATACTTCCTCTTCCAGTTTTCCGATCCGCTCATTTTCAATTAGTACTCGCATCCTTGCCGCCTCTGGTGCCTGTGTGTGTTGGTCTGCTGAAATTTCAGGCATGCCTGAAAAGAGTTGTGCAAACCGCCCCTCTTTTCTTCCAGGTTGTCTCGGCATTTGTATAACAAGGGGATTTTCGCGTTGTGACAGTTCTAAAAGGACTTCTTCTACTGATGTCAGATCACCAAATGGGTACATCCTTTCGCCGCGTGTACGTAACTCACCAACGGTTTGAGGGCCTCTAACCAGCAGTTCGCAAATAATTGCCATCTCGGCTGGCATCATACCGAGCTTTTCAGCCAGCAGATGACGATATTTTGGGACTCTGCCGCCATCTGCCGATAGAACAACAAGTTGTTTAAACCGAAGTGAGTCTAGCGCTCGCACAACCTCTTCTTCAGCAAGGCTAACGACCGGATCGCGGTTGGATTTCTGATTGCATGCATTTGTCAGAGAGTTGAGAGACAGTGGATAATATTCCGGAGTTGTCAACTCCTTTTCTATTAGGCAGCCCAGTACACGAATTTCAATATCAGAAAGAATTTTATCCACAAATTAACCCGCCTCAAATCAGTGAAATGTTGGCATTTTCTCTTGGAACAGCACGTATGGGCTAACAATCAGCATCGCGAATTTCTTTTGTTGGTTTGCTTCCCATAAGCGAATTTTTGTATCTGAAGGCTTGCCTATCAGGCCATTTTCTACTAAACCTTGTATGATTTCTATGTCATCGGCAGCAACTTTTTGAGCAGTTTCTGCCAAATCAAGAACATCATCAACCAGAATCAGCCCCCCCCTTTTCAGGTGAGCGCGCAGGCAGCTCCACTCTGCCTCATCAATTGTGAGTGCCAACTCTTCTTTGCTCGGTAACATTTCCATCTCCTTCAAGTCGTGGCATTTTGCATGACTAATGTCACAATTTTTATCATGCGACGCATATAAAGTCTATGCCTTCCTGCCACCCGCAGTTTTCAGCAACAACACGGAACTGCTCGCGCGCTCCCCGAACGCCGATAGCAACAATCATTTTTCTTCCGTTCAATTTAAGCTCATTCGGATGCACTACAGGTGCACTATGAAGAATGCAGCCGATCTTTTTTGGATCAATATCAAGCCAGGTTGAAACCCTTACGCCAGTTGAGCTAAGCAAACGCTGCCATGCCCGCGCTTCAAGGCCGGCACCCGCAATAACAATATCAAAACAATTATGAAGAAAACCTCGTAGAAGATGGTGGCACTTACAAGTGCGAAAGGCGTTGACAGCATATTCGTTCATTGTACGGGTTGCCCGCTCAGGATGGTCACGCCAGAATAGCAGCGTTTGCGGCAGTCGGGCAAATTTTACCCCGGCTTCAGCCATGCGAAGCCAGAGATCATAATCCTCAGGCCAGCCTTTATCCTGATAACCCCCAAGATTTTCCATGATTATTCGACGTGTCATAATGCTCGGATGAACAAATGGAGATTCTACAAACAAATCGCGAATAACCAGAGAATGTTCAGTAAGACTGTTCTGCCATAATTCATAGTCCAACATTCCCTGTTTGAGGCTGCTTCGTGAAAAATGCCGAAAATTGGAAGCTACCAGTCCGACATCTGGGTGAGTTTCCAGATATTTAGATTGCAGTTCCAGGCGTTTGGGATGACAGATGTCATCACCATCAAGTCGGGCAAGCAAGGGTGCATGGCAAGCTTGAAGCCCAATATTCAGTGCGGACACCAATCCGCCGACTTCAAGTCGGATTACTTTTATTCGTGAGTCTTTGCGTGTCGCATCTGCCAGAATGTTTGGTGTTCTGTCACTTGAGCCGTCGTCGACGGCAATAAGTTCCCAGTCGTTGAAACTCTGGCGATAGAGGGAGTCCAAGGTTGCCTGCAGATAGCGCTCTTCATTTCGGACCGGCATCAGGATGGATATATCAGGCATAATATTGATGATTTGATTTGGATATGATCACAAATGGTTGCCCTGTATAACGAAGCGGTAACCATTTGAAAAATTGAAAAGATCTTTTAGGCTTGCAATGATTTAAATCGGAAGTTGCTCGAATGCCGACGCTCATTGCCGTGATAGGAAGCTCTCGCTGCGCGTATCGGATCGCGTCCGACCATTACCCAGCCGGAAGAACGTTCAAATGCATGTACTTCGCCACAGGCTAACATACGGTCGAGTACGTAGGGAGGAACTGAATCAGGTTGTCTGGTGATGGTAATTATCGGAATTAACATAGTCCCCTCTTCATAAACAGGATAGCTTCAGGCATTCTAATAAATAATCTTTTTAGCCGTACTGCGCTGAATAGTCTGCAGATAGATTTCGGAGTCTTTTGCTATGCTGGTTTCAGGATTTGCTGCCTGAAGATTGTCTAAGCGATATGGAACAGCAGAAGCCCATAACCCGTCGCTGCTTGTGTTGCAGGAACCCTTCCACGGATCAACAGGACGGTACATATTCGACTCGGCTTTGTAGACGCCGAAGTGTAAGTGTGGAATTTGAGAATTCCCTGAGCTGGCAACATCGCCAAGATACTGGCCACGCACGACCTTGTCACCTGGAGCAACTGTCAGCGAATCTCTTCTTAAATGAGCATATAGTGTCATATAGCGACTGTTCTCAGTGACATGTTCTACAGCTACAAAATTTCCGGCATTAAAGCCAAGCGTAGCGCCACCGCCACTCCCGGACCGAAGTTCGCTTTTGTTTTGCTCGTCGCAGTCTCGTACAGTTTCATCTGGACATCGATCAAATTTATCAAATTCAGTCCAACGGACCAAGCCGTCAGCAGCAGCAAGAGCATGTATGCCCTGATCAACGGAAGACACTACAATATCAGTTCCCTGATGTCCTATATATCCTGGTTTACTGCACGCGAAAGATAAACCGGTACCCCCGACGTCAGGATAGCCGATGCGAAAGTGTGTTCCAGCGCAATCGATTCCAGGAATACACGACACCGGCCAGCTAAAAGAAATTTCTTCAGCCGAAGCTGCTTGGAAAGTGTTGATTAGTGAAATAACTATTAGAATTGAAAACTGTTTTATGGAAAACATTTAGATGGATTTTCCGCCCGAATATTTAATATTGGTGTAAAGGCTGAATTCAATAAGCATATATTGATAAAATAACGGCACTGAAGCCTAAACAATCTTAGGCATTTGATGCCTCGCCAAGGCAAGCAAAGGCACACAAGGACTGCCCTTGTATAGCATTATCAGCAAATATGAAGGCTAAATATATGGTTGATTTCGATGCGGATACAGCAAAATTTGTGCCGATTGCCGCATGGAGATCTTAATTTTGTGGTGACAATTTAAGCTTGACGATATTGCTTGATACGCGAGAGGATTGAGCAAATAACGAAATTGGAAAGAGTGAAATAATAAATGGATAAAGTTGCACACCCAAATAATGACTTCATAGAAACTCACACTGGAGAGTCACCTGAGCGGAACAATCTTTTATCCCCTTACCACACTGAATGTATCCGTGCAGCAGTCGCAATGATTTTACATCAAGGCATAGATGGCTTGGAAGTGCTTTTCATTCAGCGTGCTGCTAATAGTCGA
This sequence comes from uncultured Geobacteraceae bacterium, assembly GCA_903958085.1. Lineage (GTDB taxonomy): Bacteria > Desulfobacterota > Desulfuromonadia > Geobacterales > Pseudopelobacteraceae > JACRCG01. The sequence continues at coordinate 1,324 of CAJBRY010000071.1, read as the reverse complement.
GATCCATGGTCAGGGCATATTGCTTTCCCCGGTGGTAAACTCGAGGTTGGGGAATTGGAGCGTTCTGCTGCTTGCCGTGAAACACTTGAGGAGATAGGTATTGATCTGGCGAATGAGCGATATGTAGGGAGACTTTCAGATATTGTTGGCGCAAATCTTCCCGTCAGGGTTTCTTGTTGTTTGTTTATGGTTGATCGTTCGCGTAGCAAACATATTCTTAATGAAGAGGTGAGTGACCTTTTCTGGGTTTCGCTTTCTGATCTGCAGGATACTCGAAGGCATCTGCAAAGCAGAGTTGATTTTGGAGAAAAGCAGTTTGAAGTCCAGGCAATAAAGCTGCCGATTGATAATAAGCCGGTGCTGTGGGGCATTACCTATCGTCTTGTTATGCAATTTTTAAGTATTGTTGAAAATGACAAAGTTTATTGGCATAATAACGGTGTCTTTCCTCAAACTATAGAAATTGATGAAGAAATTATAAACGCGGAACGCCAATTATGAAGCGTCCCGCTTACGGTTTCAGGCGATCCGTTTCAAGAGCCAGGCCATATTTTCCCCCAGTATCTGCATTGTTTTCATGCCTTCCTCATCGTTAAGCACTTCTCCTATATTTCTGCCGACACCAATGTTCCAATAATTTGAAGAAGGGATAATCATTTGACTAATGCCGAAGAAATGGTTGATGGTATCAAATACATTTATTGCTCCGGCACGGCGCACAGATACTACTGCAGAACCGGCCTTGCGCTTCAGCATATCATCATTTGCCCTAGAAACCATGCCGCATCGATCTATCAGTGCTTTTGTTTCAGGAGTAAGAGCTGCAAAGTAAGTTGGCGATCCGATAATTATGCCATCAGACTCAAGCATCTTTTCAACGCAGTTGTTAGCAATGTCATCTGTAACAGCGCAGCGTTTGTCTTTACGATTAAAACACTGATAGCAAGCTATGCAGCCATGAAGTTTTTCCCCACCAACTTGAACCATTTCTGTGTCAATCCCTTCTTTATTCAGCGCCTCAAATGCACGTTTAATAAGAAGAGAAGTGTTGCCATCCTTCCGCGGACTGCCATTAAAAGCTGTAACCTTCATTGGTTGCCTCCTGAAATAAAGTATAGAGTGATCATGTAGCATGTTACTTGGCCGTCAGACAATAGTGAATTGTTTGACTTATGGGATAAGAGAGAGTTGATAATTTCTAAGTCCTACTATAGACTGCAACCTTGTACGCTTGGAACAGCTGAATGTTTCAGATAATTTCAAATTATGCTTGGGGGGGAGTATGTCAATTATGGATAGTTTTTTTCTGGATCGTGACAAGGCT
>CAJBRY010000070.1 GCA_903958085.1 uncultured Geobacteraceae bacterium | reverse complement strand
GGATAATACCAGCGTGCAATGACTCCACCGTCTAACCGTTGCGGCTCACCAAGTATTGACTGCACATCGCTGGTGTTCATTTCGTTGGTTAACTTTCTCCAGTTCGCTATTAATTTCCAACCCTCGCCTGATGTATCGGGTTTCTGGGCATTGCTCGGATCAATAAGCAAAGACTCTAGTTTTAATAGCCGAAGCTTTGTCTCTTGCATCTCTTTTTCAAGTTGATCAATTCGATTACTATCATTCGCGAACGAATTAGAGACGACTGCTAACGATAGAAATCCAATGATGATAATGGTTTTAACCATGGCCCCTCCCTTTCACATTAGTTCACATTACGACACCCACGCCACGAACTTAATAAAGCCGATGTCTCAAACGACTAAAGTTGGCCGATCTCTCCAATACTCCTTCGCCATACTTGAACGACCGAATCTTGGTTTCCATCAGCCCTTCGTTTTTCATTTTAGCTTCCGGCTCCACATAATCCGTTGCCGTCAGTGGCGACTAACCGCTTTGTAGCCGTCAATCTATGATTGTGAAATTCTGGATTGTGGACTGAGCCGACATATTAAGTTCGGGGTTTGAGCAAGCAATTAGCTTTCCCTTACGCGAACGAAAATATGGGTATTAGCAGAGCCTTCGCTGATAGGGGTTGATTTAACCTCAAGATAAGATTGAGCTTTCACTAATTCACCAAACTTTTTGAACCCAAAGTTTCGCGCATCGAATGACGGGTCACTCTTTAAAACGAGGCTACCCACTACTGCTAACAATGCCCATCCATCATCTTGGACAGCAGCATAGATTGCATCTGTTAGTAAAGGCTTTAATTGTGACTGAGCAGGCGCAACTACAGTTACACCTGACGCAGGTTTACGCAGAATTTCTGTATATATAAACTTGTCACAGGCAGCAACGAAAGGTTTAGGCGTCTTTTGCTCACCAAATCCATAAACAGAAAATCCTTCTTCACGAATTCTTGTGGCTAGTCGAGTGAAGTCACTGTCAGAGGAAACCAAGCAGAAGCCATCAACCTTACCTCCATGCAGCAAATCCATTGCATCAATAATTAGGGCAGAGTCCGTAGCATTTTTGCCCGTTGTATATCGGAACTGTTGAATCGGTTGGATTGCGTGAACATGTAATACTTCTTTCCAGCCAGCAAGATTCGTCGTTGTCCAATCACCGTATGCACGCTTAACTGTGGCAGTCCCATATCTCCCAGCTTCAGCTAGAAGTTCAGAGATGACAGATGCTTGAGCATTGTCTGCATCGACGAGTATTGCGAGGTTATCTGTAATTGAGGGGGGCATAAGTTTAATTTTCTAAAGTATTACATGGATTCAGACAGACTCTTTCTGGCCGATCTGTGACTCTTTACCTTCCTAAACATGCTTGTCTGCGATGCTCACGGAAGCGGCTATGCCAGTGTTCGAATCCTGCAATAAAAAATCTGATAGCACAACGGAAAAGAATATATAGGCCAAATGGCATATTGTCCTTTGACGTGCAGTCATGTAGCGTGCATCACTTATAGGGTGCGAGGCAGACATGCTCCGAGACGATAGATAATCTTTTACCCACGCAACTTTCAGATGAACAAGATATATTTTCCTGCTTGCCTTATCGGCAGCACCACCAGCATCACTTTGAAATTCAAGAAATACTTAAGCGTGTTCTAAGAATCAATGACTTGCATTTAATCACGCACCCACTTGACGGCTGCCCACCTATACCAGCAGATATTTGCGCCGACATGAACTGGCAGCAATCCAAACGGCGCACGGAGAGTTCTTCACTACCCATGCCCACATACGAACTTATTACATACATTTGCGCAGCCTACATCTTGATAGGTCTAGTCTGGTCGATTGTTCGGGCCTTGTATTTGCACTACCAACTAAAAATGGCTTTAGTAGGGATTGGAGAAAAAGATATTGAGTTCGTTAAGTGGCTTGAGACCATCCCATTATCGGACGTATTCAATGTGCCCATTCTGTTTGTATGGCCAGTAGTCTTGTACAAAATTACTGAAAAATTGATCTCCAGAAAACTACATGAACGCAAACGAAACATAGACGAGCGATTTGTTGAAGAGCGGGTTGGGAAGCTGAGGGGGATTGCTAAGAACGAAATTGAAGCCACTGATTTATTCCAATCTGATATAGATGAACGCATCAGATGTTTCGCCGCATACGACTTGGCTAAGTCTATTACCGGAGAGCAAGTCGAACGTGGTTTAACTGATGTGTCTAGTTCTGTTCGGGAGGCATATATCCGAAATACGAGTTTGACGCTCACGCCTGCGCAAATCGAAAGAGCATTAACTGACGACGATTTTTCAGTCAGAAGAGCGATGGCTTTCCGAGGAGACTACGTGGCCACTGCCGCACAGATGGAGCGAGGATTATCTGACAATAACGATGCTGTTCGCTTTTGGTTCTTTGAACGATGTTTAGTTCAAGAGCCGTCAAAAGAACAGATTGAACG
>CAJBRY010000069.1 GCA_903958085.1 uncultured Geobacteraceae bacterium | reverse complement strand
GCTAAGATCGGTAATGTCACGAGGGGAAAGTCCTCGTTGTAGCTTAATTATGCTGAAATACATGGCTATTCCTCCTTTAGCAAAACGCCACAGTTTTCACGACGGTCGCTAAACTGCCAGCGCTTCCGTGATCGTGGCTCGTCTCTCCGGGTTATAACCTGCTGCAGTGCAAGACCACTTGCGGCATCGCCTTCCCAGAAAACATTTGCATCTGCATTTGAAATAATATCTGTCAATTCGTTGCTTGGTGGCACGGCCGCCAGTGCATCCCGAAGTGTCGCTGCATTGACAATCTGTGGGTGAAGCGGCAGCGCCAATGGACATGATTTGCGCCCCAGATAGAGAGTAAAGACAGGCTTTGCCAAGGCATCTGCGAGTTCTTTCAGTGAATAAGGTGCGCCATCGGCCACAGTGATTGCTACCGTATAAACAGCATCACAACGGTAATCACGGCTGGAAAGAATAGTATTGAGTTCATCCGTTGCCAATTCGGATTGGCGTGTATAATGCGTGACACCTCTTTTGGCTGAAGGAACCTGGGTTGTGTGGTAGTCCCGCAGGAGTACACCCATCGCATCAACCCGCACTGCAAATGAACAGGACGCTGCCAGTGAATTCTGGCGTTCTTCTTCATCGCGACGGATACCAAGAGCCGCCGCCAACAGCCCGATAATAGCTGACTTGCTCGGATGGGCAAAACTGGGACGGTATTCTCCCACGGCAATATCACCCCATGAAGCCAGTGGCCCATATAATTGAAGCAGCAGATAATCGCTCATAATATTACTCCGTCACGAAAGTAATGATCTCTGCCAGACTGCCTTCACCAGTCTCGGCATTCATCGTTTTTGTGGCTTCGGCGCACATGCCATAAACTGTCTCCATATTTGCCCGCTTATTTTTAATTGCTTCAATGGCTTTACTTAAAACATCTTCACCGTGGACCGGTTTTAGGAAGGCCACGGAAAGAGAGCGGGGTTGTTGTTCACCTCTCTCTGCAAGGATGTATGAGGCATAAGCACGGGATGCAAAACTATTCTGCTTACCGTTTGGTGACACTTTGGCTGCGGCCTCAACCAGCGCCGCAACTGCCTTATCGGCAAGCGTCTTATCACCCATATTTTCCTGTAACAGATCACGATTGATACAGATGTAAAGATAGAACACGCCCGCACCAAATTCTGTCTCGCCGATGTGGGCAGCCCCCATATCCTCGTCGCCTTTATTCAGATCGTCCACGGCAGTAAAGTAATCATCTTCGACCACCACATCATGAACGGTTATGGCATGTGCAACTTGTACGGCTGCTTCAGGATCATCAGTAATCTTCACAATCTCTTTGCCTGTCAGCATACGACCAAACATTGAAATATCTACGTCATGACGCGTTGCTACCAGATTCTTCAACTCTTCTTTGTCGAGCGACCCATCACCGGCCACGCGGTCAGCCAAAGCAAGAAGCGCCTTTATCTCGGACTGATTGAAGTGCACAAGCTGTGATAATTCTAACTCTTTAAGTGGTTTGTCTTTTTCGGCACTCTCTGTTGCCCCAAAGAAGGCGACCATTTCCTTAGCAAATTCCTTGGCCTTTTTTTCTGCTACACCTTTTTCTATGAGTCTTTTGAAAATCTCCACACCCATCTTCTTGGTACGCTTGCCAATATGCCCAGCAAGAGCTGCTTCAAACAGGTCAGAGGTACGCCATGCCCGCTTCAGGCTTTGGGACGATACCCGCAAACGGTTCTTGCCACCCATAATAGCCGTTTTGGGTCGGCCCAGATCATCACGGTTCAGGTTTGAAGGGGGATATGATGTCAGCAAATGCAGTTGAATAAAATTACTCATGTTCGATTCTCCTTTTTATATGATTTATAGTTCCGAGGGTGACTTTGAATAATATTCAAAAGCCCACTGTTTCCGTGTTCTGTCGTTCCAAAAATAAACACTATTCGCGAGACTTTGAAGATTGACAGCCCCGCCTAACAGTGCCACAATGCGTCCCATGGCACTAAACAGGACATCGGCCTCTTTTACTTTCAGTAAGCGTCGAAAGCGCAGACCGCTTACTCTTGCAGATCCGTCCGCTTTGCCGGTTGCCATCTGTTCTGCCAGCGTGTTTTCAGGAATATCCCTCTGCACACGCGCTGCCAGTCCAGCCACCAATGCAAGAGCATTATCATTTACGATGCCACACTTCAGCATAGCAAAACGCAACCTATGATAAGCCGGTGTAAATACTACCTCCATCAAAGTGGAACAACGGCGTAGCTCGGCCCGGTCTCCCCTGTTATCGTCCAGCGCTTTCCACCAAACAGCGAGCGCCTGCATTTCCGGCGAGCCATTCTTGAAGTCAAGATATATTGTACTCATTCAGCCTCCTTTCAACATGTAATATCAAAGTTCAATTATTCCTGCGTTTTCTGTTTCTTTTTGGCTTTAGTTTTTTTGTCACCGTTGGACCTGTCAACCGGAATGCCAAGAAGTTCTTTTATCTCTTTGCTTCGGTTGTATCGTCCTAACTCGCTGTGGGCAAGCACCACGCGCTTTGGATCGGTGTCTTCTATAGAACAACTCATCACATTAGAGATGAAGATTACATCAGCTGCCTCACAAAGATTACGATGCCACTCCATTTTAATACCCAAACTGTCATTGCCG
>CAJBRY010000068.1 GCA_903958085.1 uncultured Geobacteraceae bacterium | reverse complement strand
TTTCCGTCAATGGTTACCATTTTTTTGTTCATTTACTGTCCTCCTCTTTAGGATGTGGTTTGTGTCTACAATTCGTTGCGCCCCTGCAATGCCCATTGCACCGTGGCCGCATCAACAAATTCAATATCGCTTCCAAGTGGTATGCCGTGAGCCAGACGACTGATTTTGACTCCGGTCGGTTTAATAATTTTTGTCAAATAAAGAGCAGTTGCCTCGCCCTCAACAGTAAAATTTGTCGCTATAACAACTTCATGAACTGAACCTGTCTCGAGACGTCCTACAAGTTCCGAAATTTTCAAATTTGCAGGTCCTACTCCCGCTAAAGGTGAGATCGAACCTTCCAGGACGTGATACATCCCATGGTACGCGTTGCTTCGCTCAAGTGCCATTAAATCCTGTGAGTTCTCAACTACGCAGATAATGCTGGAATCCCGATTGCCAGAGCAGATAGAGCATGGATCCTCTTCAGTTATGGCAAAGCATTTTGAACAGGGGCGTACGCGGTCTCGAACCTCACAAAGCGATTCTGACAAAGCTGTCAAATTCCTGGGTGATTTTAGAAGATGAAAAGCTAGGCGAAGCGCGGTTCGTTCTCCGACCCCTGGAAGCTTTTTCAATTCTCCAACCAGACGCATCAATGAGGATGATTTTGTTAACATAAAATCCGACACAAATAAAACATTTTTTTAGTATTATAGCGTGGTTAAAAAGAAGCACCCTCGGTCTTGGCGGTCAAGTTACAACCCAAAAAACATAGAGGAGCATTAAAAACAAGAGTCTTTGGCTGTCATGATATATCGGATTGCAATCTCGTATACACAAACTGCAATTAGTAGAACTAAAACATTTAGTCAAATAAAAGAAAATTTAGCCCAGCAAAGAGACAAATAACAAATTAGAGGCCTGATATTACTAGAAAAGTCCTGGTATGCTCATACCTCCAGTGATTTTCGACATTTCATCGCCCATTTCGGCGTGAACTTTCTTTAAAGCCTCATTGGCAGCAGCTATTACCAAATCCTGCAACATTTCTACATCATTTGGATCAACAGCCTCTTTTTTTATTTCCAGTGAAATTATTTCATTTTTGCCATTAACCTTGACAGTTACAGCCCCGCCTCCTGATGTTGCAACGGCAGTTTTCAGGGTAGCCTCTTCTTGCAATTTTGCCATCTTCTGCTGAATCATCTGCGCTTGTTTCATGATGTTTGCTAATCCTTTTGACATCGTTTCCCCCAAAATTTTTTTGATATTTTCTACCTATACCTAAACTTCTCGAACGTCCAAAATGGTACTTCCAAACACGCGTTCTGCTTCTTTAACAAGTGGATGGTTCTCCGCCTCAAACTTCAGCTCTCTATAATGCTCATCGGCATGACTCTTTTTTTTTTCTACCTCAGATAGAGGCACATCAACTAGAGTAGTTTCAATAGGTTTTACTCTTATGATCGTATTTGCTCCTGTAAAAGTATTAGCCAGCATCTTGATATCGTTAATAAATTCAGCATCCTGGGCAGCAGTAAGATAATAACTGCCGGCAGGAAAGCCGATTTCAATCAAGCCACTTCCATGTTTGAGCGGGCTGCCATGTTCCAAAATAGAGCCCAGTTGACAATCCTTGTCATTTACAAAAGCGACAAGACGACCCCAGTCAGTATTTCCACACACCGACTCTGACTCTGTGGCGGTGGCTTCAGAAAGATCTATTGAATTCCGTTGTTCATTACGGTGCAACGTGGCGGGACTAATTTTAGTTCCTTCCCATGGGAGAGAAGGTGTGTGAACTGCTGCAGTTTCCAGCAGTTTGACTTTATCGATCAATTCCTGAACTGGAACCAACGGAGCTAGAAGTGCAGCTTTCAAAAGTGCTATCTCCACAATCAGGCGTGGGAAGCTCGCATATGACATTTCAGACTCAGCTTTTATAAGCAAAGTTAGGCGTCGCTGAATATCTAGGACGCTGTTATTCTGGCATTGTCTCTTTAGTTCTTCCAGTTCTGCAGCTGTAATATCTAGAATTTCTTCAGGTTTTTTTACTGAACTAACTACCAGCAAATTTCGAAAATGCTCAATCAGTTCTTGGCAAAACTGGCGCATATTATAGCCTACAAGATCAACTTGTTTGACTCCAGCAAGAACGTTTTGAGTATCTCCAGCGAAAACTGCAGTGGAAATTTCTGCCAGTAGTCGTCGGTCAATCGTTCCAAGCAAAGTCGCGACATCTTCAGCGCTAACTGTATTACCGCAAAATGCGAGAACTTGATCAAAAGCTGTTAGTGAATCCCGCATACTGCCATCGCCTTTGCGGGCAATCAACGCGAGCGAAATATCTGTAATAGTTACGGACTCTTTTTCGGAAATCTCACGTAGACGGGAGATTATTTTGGGCAGCGTGACTCGCTTGAAATCAAAACGCTGGCAGCGGGAAAGGATTGTTATCGGTAGTTTGTGAGGCTCAGTAGTGGCGAAGATAAATTTGACATGGTCTGGCGGTTCTTCAAGTGTCTTCAACAAGGCATTGAAGGCGTTTGTTGAGAGCATATGTACTTCGTCAATAATAATTATTCTGAAACGACTGTGGGATGGAAGATATTTTATGTTATCGCGGAGATCTCTAACATCATCTACACCATTATTTGAAGCTCCGTCAATCTCGAAAACATCGGTCGATGTACCATTTTTTATCTCAATACATTGTGGACACTTGTTGCATGGTTCATGAGTAACACCCGCCTCACAGTTGAGGGTCTTGGCCATAATCCTTGCGGTGCTGGTTTTGCCGACTCCGCGTGCACCGGTAAATAGGAAAGCGTGGGCAACGCGACCTGAATCAATGGCATTCTGCAGAGTACGACTGACATGCTCTTGACCTACCAGTTCGGAAAAACTTTGTGGACGATATTTCCTTGCCAGGCCATCATAGTGTGTACCGTTGGACAAGTGATCTAACCTCGAATAAAAACCAAATATTCCTGCCTTCACGGAGGAATTAAACATTTAAATATAATTCGTATTAAGGAATATTAAAGGAAACTTGCAGGCGCAGATGATAGCCGGGTTTGCCCGCGGCACACAGCAGAAGCCGCTGCCGTTGCTTCCTTCCGGACCTGGCGGAGTTCACGGCGTGCCGTTGCGCGAGACCCGGCTATCATCTTCGCCTGCAAACAAAACAGACTTCGTTGGTTGTAAAACGAGCAAGTTATAGGCCACCTGAATGCTTCTATAACCAATTAAACGTTACATAAACGGTACAAAAGCTATTTCCAAATGGGTTTTCAAGCTACCATAAGGTGACTTTGCAGGGCAAGCATAAATGCACATCTTATCTTTTTATGTTCTTTTTTTATTGACAAGCCCTAAAAATAAAGGGTAACGTCTCAACACCTCATTATAAGTAAACACCTATGGCATCCGTACAGAACCCCTGTTAAATACATCAAATTGACAAATTAATTCTGAGATCTGAAGAAAAAATCATATTCTGCCGGTTGAACGAGAAACTTCCAACTCAATTACATTTTCTAACTACAGTCACTTCATGGTTTCCTCGGAATAACAAATCTGCTTTTGTTAACAACCCCCATACATAAATGAGCAAAAGTCACACAGGAGAACAAATGAATCTACAAGAACTTAAAGGTAAAAAAATCAGTGATCTTAATACTATTGCGCGGGATCTAAATATTGAGGGGGCATCCAGTCTCCGGAAGCAGGATCTGATCTTTGCGATATTAAACGCGCAGACCGAACAGAACGGTTCCATTTTCGGCGAGGGTGTTTTGGAAACACTTCAGGACGGTTTCGGCTTTCTAAGGGCCACGGATTACAATTATCTTCCGGGTCCTGATGATATTTACGTTTCCCCCAGTCAGATCAGGCGTTTTAATCTGCGTACAGGAGATACAGTTTCGGGTCAGATCCGACCTCCGAAAGAAGGCGAGCGCTACTTTGCTCTGCTCAAGGTTGAGTCGGTCAACCACGAATCTCCTGAAATAGCCCGTGACAAAATTTTGTTCGACAATCTTACTCCGCTTTATCCACTCGAAAAACTTAATCTGGAAACTACCCCGGAAAATATGCCAATGCGGGTTATTGAACTGGTTGCTCCCATTGGAAAGGGCCAGCGTGGTTTGATTGTTGCGCCACCTCGTACTGGTAAAACTGTATTGATCCAGAATATTGCAAACTCGATTGCAGCCAACCACCCGGAAGTTTACCTGATTGTTCTTCTTATTGACGAACGACCGGAAGAGGTCACGGATATGCAGCGCTCGGTTAATGGTGAAGTTGTGTCTTCAACGTTTGATGAGCCGGCAACCCGACACGTACAAGTCGCTGAAATGGTTATTGAAAAAGCCAAGCGTCTGGTCGAACATAAAAAAGACGTTGTTATTCTACTTGACTCAATTACACGACTTGCCCGTGCCTACAATACTGTGCTTCCGCCATCCGGAAAAATCCTTACCGGAGGTGTTGATGCCAATGCTCTTCAGAAACCAAAGCGCTTTTTTGGTGCAGCGCGAAATATCGAAGAAGGTGGCTCGCTGACGATCATAGCTACGGCGCTTGTGGATACGGGAAGTAAGATGGACGAAGTCATTTTTGAAGAGTTTAAGGGCACTGGAAATATGGAACTGCATCTTGACCGCAAGCTTGTTGAAAAACGTACCTTTCCTGCTATTGACATTAACAAATCCGGAACACGCAAGGAAGAGTTGCTGATAGAAAAAGCATCTCTTAACAGGATATGGATTTTGCGCAAAATTATTCACCCTATGAATGTAGTAGATAGCATGGAGTTTCTCCTTGATAAACTTTCAGAAGCCAAGACCAATCAGGCTTTTCTGGATTCAATGTCGAAATAGGTTAAATAAATAGTTGCAAAAACAAAACAACATAGCTAGTATAATCCTTTACCGTTCATAATTTTGTCTATGTTACGCTGTAAAGCACTACTGAAGGAGGAAAAGATGAGAGAAGGTATTCACCCGGATTATTCTGAAATTACCGTAAAGTGTTTGTGCGGTAATACATTCCAGACGCGCTCAACCAAGAAAGAGATCAATACAGAGATCTGTTCTGCATGTCATCCGTTTTATACCGGCAAGCAGAAGTTGATTGACACCGCTGGACGTGTTGAACGCTTCAAAAAACGTTACGGTCAGGCTTGATAGGTTTTTGCGTAGACAGATGTAAGGGGCTTTGTCGCAAGGCAAATCCCTTTTTTTTTCTCCTGCTGACCCCTCAAACTGGTTGCCGGTGAAAATACTACTCCAGGATAAGAGCATGCCAGCTTCTGAATTGACCATTGCCTCAACTAAGCATGGCTCGCACAGGACACCATGAACATCACCCTGATTGAACACACCCCGAATCCGGAACGTACCGTAGCCCTTGCTGCCCGTCTCTGTTACTCGCCTACCTCAATTGATAATTTACGGGAGAAACTGGCAGATTCTGATATTGAGTCCTTCCTTGACAAGATTATGTCATTGGGACACCACTCAGTGCTTGAGCACGCATCGTTCACCTTTGGCATAGAAGGTATTTCACGTGTGACTACCCATCAGTTGGTACGTCACCGAATTGCTTCGTTCTCTCAGCAATCTCAACGTTATGTTTCTCATAAAGAAGAGTTTACCTCTATTATGCCAGACACCATCGCGGAAAATGCTGAGGCGCGCCAGATTTTCGCCTTTATGTCAGAAACAGTACACAAGGCTTATGCTCAACTAATCGATATGGGAATTCCAGCAGAAGATGCACGTTACATATTGCCTAATGCAACCGAAACAAAAATAATTATGACAATGAATGCCCGTGAACTCCTGCATTTTTTTGCTCTTCGCTGTTGCCAGCGTGCTCAGTGGGAAATCCGAGAAATGAGTGTAGAGTTGCTTAGACTGGTAAAAAAAGTCGCACCAATAATTTTCCGCCAAGCGGGGCCAGGTTGCGTCAGTGGGCCATGCCCCGAGGGGAAATTCTGCTGTGGTCAGACAACTGAAGTCAGAGATTTTTACAAAAATCTGGAATAAAGAAATATAAGAGGTAGCATGGACAAGATACATGTTGGCGGGCAGGCGGTTATTGAAGGGGTTATGATGCGCGCTCCCCGCTCCGTTGCTATTGCGGTACGTCGTCCGGATGGAGAAATTGTAGTAAAGAAAGAACTGATAGTTCCTCTCTCTGAACGATTTCCGATTGTAAAGCTTCCAATAGTTCGTGGCGCCGTGGCTCTATTCACTTCCTTGATCATTGGAATAAAAGCGCTGAATTTTTCTGCCAATGAAGCCATGACAGAAGATGAAAAAGAAAAGGAAAAAAAGAAAGGTGGAGGTAAAGAGGGTAGCAGCGAACTATCTTCCTGGGCAATGGCTGGAACAATGGCAGTTGCTTTCGGATTTGGAATATGTCTGTTCTTTTTATTCCCGCTCTATTTGACAAAATTGCTGACTCCAGTTATTGGCGATAACAACATAATTTTCAATCTGGTCGATGGCGTCATAAGGGTAATCGTTTTTCTCATCTACATCTGGGCAATC
>CAJBRY010000067.1 GCA_903958085.1 uncultured Geobacteraceae bacterium | reverse complement strand
GGTATTTCTCGTATTTTTTGATAATCTCAACAGAACGATCAGAACTACCACCATCCATGATTATATATTCAAGGTTCGGGTAGTTTTGGCTTAAGATTGAGTCAATGCATTCTTCAAGATATTCTGCTTGGTTAAAAGACGGCGTAACAATGGATATTTTGGGTATGCTCACAAGTTTTGCCGATTTATTTTTTAAATATTGCGTCATGTCAACTCTACTCTCCTCACTGCTTTCTGGCAGATTGATAATATCAATAAACAATTCTTTATATGCTTCAGCTTGTTTTTCCATGGAAAATTTATTGTGCGCTTTTTTTATAGAGTTTTCTCTAAGGTTGCAATTTGTCGACATATTTAAGCACCACTGAATACCTTCTGACAGGTCAACAGCATCACGCGGGCTTGCTAGCCAGCCAGTTTGGCAGTGCTCAATCATGTCTGACAGACCGCCAACGCGAAATCCTACCACAGGCGTCCCACAACCCATGGCCTCAAGTACCATGTTAGGCAAATTGTCCTCAAGTGAGGGAAGAACGTAGACATCTGCAAGGTTGTATATTCGTGCAAGTTCTATTTCATCAGTTATTGCCCCGAAATTCAGGACAGTAAATTGTGAGGTAATTATTGCTGGTAATGCTTCTGAGAGATTGCCAAATATGCCCAGATGGATATTGGTTGAATCGGTAAGCAGTTTGAGGGCTTCCAGAAGGTAGACGAAACCTTTTCGCAGGTTGCCTACATAATCAGCACCAAACAAAATAATTTGTGCGAGTTCGGAAATTCCATACTTCTGACGGAGCATTGCCCTGTCTTTAGGTTTATATATTTCAGTAGGGATGCTATTTGAAATAATGTTAAGAGGATGGCGAGAAAATAAGGAGCTTTTTGCGGCCTCCTCTGCTAGCCATTTGCTAGGCGTGACGATTGACAAAAAGAGATCTCGGTAAGCAGTATGTTTTGCAGTCCAGGTGGTTTTTGATAGGTCATTCTTATCTGTAGATCCGAGTTGAGGACAGCAGCCACATGATTTAAGATATTCGTGGCAATTGTTCGCGTAATGGCACCCCCCAGTAAAGGGGTTCATGTCGTGTAGCGTCCATACTACTCTTTTGCCGGCAAGTATCTTAGGCATGCTGGTTTCGTCAAAAAGACCGGCAATCCAGTGGATATTAATGATGTCTGCTTGACTTATGATATCAAGATGATCCAGGCTTGTTTCAGTAAAGAAATCAGTAAAGCGCTCAGTGCCATGTGATCTGAAAGGGTAAGTTGCAATCAACCTGTCCCAACGCTCAAAAAGCCTGTTCCAAGAATTCTCAAATTGGGAAGGAATGGTTAAAATGCTGTCATCTTCAAGAGTTTTGCAGAGAACTAACATAAGAGAATTCATCCCAATGCCTTGTAAACTCTTATGAAGGCGGTAGGCGGCTTTACCGGCGCCGCCAAAATCCATGGTGGAGATTATAACTATCCTGGGTTTTCCGCGCTCCGATCCAACTTGCTTTGTTGAGGTTTCTTGTTTCCTTTCCGCAAGGGCTATATTCTTATCAAATGTAGCCTCCTCACCAGTTTCCCAATAATGTTTAGCTATGCAGCTGTGCTGTTCTTCAATGCTCTTTTTGATAAGTCGGACATATTCTTTATTGCATGAAAAGTATTCCAAATATATCTCTAACGCTTTGATGGTCTTATGTCTTTGCTCAACTATAGACATGGTGTGCCATAAACTTCCATCATGCTCTCTTCTGCAAGCCATAATTTCATTAATGTAGCCAATGGTTCCGGTTTCTCCTAACAGCATGTAAATAGTCCAATCACCCATTGGCGTTTTATAAAAAATATCTGGCAGAACAGTTCCAAATATATTTCGAAACATAGCAGAGCAAGTAGAAATATAGTTTGCCGTAAAGAGGTCCTTGATGGTGGTAATACGTTTTTGCTCGGGTGAGCAGTAAGGATTACAGGAGTTTTTCTTCAAGACATAGGCATTATGAAAGCAGATGGCTGCTTCTGGGTGATTATCCAGCCATTCAACCTGTTTCTGAAGTTTGTCGTTGGATATCCAAAAATCATCACCGTCGAGAAGCGCAATATATTTGCCTTTGGCATTCAACAAATTATTAGCGCAATTTATGCGTCCAGTTACTTTGCCATCAATGGAGAGAGCATCTTCTCTTTTATGTAAAAACAGTCTTATATGGTTAGGGAACTTTTTAGCGTAGTCAATACAGATTTCTCTTGTTCCATCGGACGAATCATCTTCGCCCAGTAAAATTTCATAGTTGAAATCAACCTGCTGTGCCAATACGCTGTCAATAGACTGGGAAATGAATTGGGCGTGATTGTATGCAGTTATCGATATGGAAACTTTAATGTCATCTTTTGAAAATACATTCTTCATAATTTTGATTCTTCCAGAACTTTAAGACTAGAATATGTTTGATAAGTCACTGAATTCAATCGAAGGTATGCCTCTACACCAATTTCTTCAAGTGAACTGTTGATTTTACCTTTTCGATAAAAAGTACCCTTATAGTTTTTACTGGAATTGGCAGCCTCGTTTGCCTGTTTCAGCTCAAAACAATGATTGGCAACAGTTTTTTTCAACATATCATCTGTGGGTTTTAAACAAACAAAATCAAAGACCCTTCTTAATACCTGCAATGGCACAAAATTCATTGCCTCATAGGAAACAAAGAGCACATTTGCATTAGTATTAATTGCACTGATATAGGACTGTGTATGTTGCAGCCAAACAGGGGCATTCTCAATGCAAAATTGGTCGCAGGAGAACTCAACACGACCATCATTGTTATCCTTTACCATTTGATAATATGAACAGAGTGCGTCTCCAGGTTTTCTGAAAATATAGATAGTCTTTTTCGCATATTTATCATATTGCCAATGGGACTTAATGAACCTACATGATTTGTTGGCAATACCCTTGTTAAAAGAATTTATATCATCCTGATGGATATCCGGCACAATTTCTTTGACCGTGATAGGTAAGACCGATGTTGTCTGGTATCCGTTAAGTTGTAGCAAAACATCAGATATCCAAGTCCTCATCCAAGTATTGCCGGATCTTGGATAGGAAGAAATAAAAATATCATCACCTCTCAAAACAGCAGGAAACGACGTTCCCATTCCATTGACATTCATAATCATACATACTGTCCAACTGCGAATCTCACGTCGCTGATTATTTCACATATTTTTTCGACATCATCTAATGAAAGTCCTCCATAATATGGAAGTGCTAGCACCTCTGAAGCAATTTTATTGGCAACCGGCAAATTTGCGTTGTTAGCCGATGGAATATGCCGGTAGCAAGCATACTCACTACACAACGGATGAAAATATTTGCGTGAATATATATTGTATTTTTTGAGTTCATCAAAAAGTTCGTTGCGCGACATTCCAAATTTTGCTGCATCAACTCTTATTACAAAATATTGATAGCTCAGTTTCAGAGCAGAACGGTCACTCTCGTAAAATGAAATACCTTCTATCTTGCTCAAAAGTTTATGGTAAAGCTCCTGAATCTCTTTCCTCTTTGATCGTTCGGCTTCTAGGTAGTCAAGCATAACAAGGCCGAGAGCTGCTTGGAGTTCGTTCATTTTGCCGTTGATCCCTGGCATCATAACTTCTTCTTGGTTTTTGATTCCAAAGTTTTTAAGCAAATCGACACGTTGCTTCTGGTTCAGGTTGTTATATGTAAGAGCTCCTCCCTCGGCTGTGTGGAACAGTTTGGTTGCATGAAAGCTAAACATGGATACATCGCCAAAAGTTCCTATACCCCGCTCTTCTATTTCAACACCAAAGGCATGTGCGGCATCATACACAACACGTAGCCCATAGCGGTCAGCAATCTCCTGAATCCCAAATACGTCACATGGAGTACCGAAAACATGAACACCCAATATCGCTGTTGTCTGCGGGGTTATCATTGACTCAATTCTTGAAGAATCAATATTCATTGTTTCAGGATCGATATCACAGAAAACTGGCCTTATACCGTTCCATGAAAGAACATGCGGAGTTGCGGGAAAAGTAAAAGGTGTCGTTATAACCTCTCCCGAAAGGCGCAAACTCTGACATGCTACTATAAGAGCTATTGTGCCATTATTAAAAAGTGAAAGATGTGGAACTCTAAGGTATTCAGATAGTTTATTTTCCAGCATCTTATGCTGTGGCCCGTCATTGGTAAGCCATCGTGCATCCCATATTTCGGCAAGTTTGTCGGTAAAGTGGCTAAGGTTAGGGAGCAGTGGCCGGGTTACATACACCGGCTCTTTAAATGGTGTCAGAGATTTATTCATGGTTACTCCCAGAAGTTAGCTGTTGGTGTTTCCAATAATCTAAAGCCGCATTAATCAAGGTGTAGTCGGGGATTATACGCTTTCTTGTGATATCAAACTGTCGCGGGCCATTATATTCAGCAGGGCAATCTATTGCCAGTTTTTCAACGATTTGGTCATAATATTTTTTCGGATTAGAACAGAATTTTTCATACTGAACATTCAGTTTCCGATGTATGGCTACCTGAGCCATGCCTTTATCCACTGCCATGTTGATAAAAGACACTTGTCCCGCAGCCTGCATGATCGGCTCAAGCCCCTTAAGTTGGTCATATTCAGGTATTTTGAAGGAGTACCATTTGTCATCTCTGCCTAGTTGACGGCGTCGCGCCTCCAAGACAGACTCTGTGTTTGTAACCAGGTCTCGACTTATTCTCACGAAAAGAGCCTTATCAAATATGGAATCGAGAAATGGAATATTATAGTTGAAAAGCATCCCCTTTGCTGCGAATGGTTTCTGAAATACATCCATAATCCCTGCTAATTCTGCAAGCAATGTTTCAATATCCATCTGGCATTTCAGCTCGGCATCGCTCCAGTCATCCCTAACCGGGTCAGGCAGGAATCTTCTCCAGAAATACCAGAATTCGTTAGGAGATAGAGCTCCTATTGTCTTGCCGTTTTCAGAAGTATAATCTGTCTGCTGTACGAACTCTCCTAACTCATTACGGAAATTATAGCGTGGATCAGTCAAAAGGAGCTGGATTTTTGCACCGATTACAGGTGCCTGGTAAAATCTGGAAAGAAGGTTGGTTGGATATGCTGCTATTCCTGTGCTTGCAAGCCATTGCATAAATAGGGTAGTGCCACTTCTGTGCGGTCCCATAACGAAAACTATAGGGAAAGCGGGGCGCTTGTATTTTTCAAGTACAATCGTTTCCGAAGCCGTGAGTAGCTGATTCAATTCGTGGAGTAATGACTCAAGAACTGTGTTGCGCGAAAACTCACGGGTGCGTTTCTGTTCATCAATCTTCATGCCTTACTCTCAATAATAGACACAATTTTTTCCAGCATATCAGGACAATATCTCTGATCTACCGGTAATGGTAGGCACTTCTCGATCATAAATGAAGCCCAGCGCATATCAACGCGTTCCAAAGCCTCTGGCCAGTAAGTCGGTATAAACACTCTGCTGTTGATCAATTTCCTTCTGATATTTGGATTGCTGGATATGAATGGGTAGCATAAAGGCCCTATACTCGGCTTATCCAGACAGAGTTTGGCAGAATTACGCTTGCCTAGCTTTTTGTGAAGATAGTCGAAATTCTCAATCCGTTTCTTTTTAACGGAATCAAAATTTATCGAATTCAATATCTTTTGGGTAAGTTTAGACATTTGCATAGGTGTGCAGTCATGCAAGCTAAATTCTGCCTGTTGAAAGTCAATATAACCGGCTTCCGGTCCCTCCGCAATTCGCATGAGTAGGTGGTTGAATCTGGACAATGAATTATGATCTTCCGCCTCAGGCGGAGTAATTTGGCATGAACTGACAAGGAGGCCGCCATCTGGCAAACCGAAAAATTTTCGTGGAGAGTATATTGTTGCAAGGACTTCAGGGGGTGCTTCAAAAAATGCTTGAGAGAAATCTAACACGAGCTGATCACGTGGAAACAATTCCAGCAACTGTTGGACATAGCGGCCGCATAAGCCGAAATAGTTGACATATAGAAGCAACTCTCCTTTTTTGAGAGGTACGGTTTCAGCAATTTTCAGTTCAATATCAAGGTGATAAAAATTATATTCGATTTTTGCCTCAATTATCGGGGCAATCATTGAATTGCAGATGTACGCAGGCAGCCATACCCTGGTTGGGCTGCAGAATTTCAGCAAAGCTGCGAAAGCAGCCCTAGCGGATTGGTATTTGATTGCATTCGGATAGCAAATAAATCTATCTAACGGAAGCTCAAGCTCGAAATATCCCCCGATTGGGAAATCGCCAGGGAACAAGGCGTTGCGCCAGTCAGATTCTTCTGTGATTTCAGACAATGGTATACTCCGCAAGCAGTTTTTTGCATTCTTTACGACTGTTAAACATCATGACATCAATAATGGAAAGGTTGGGGACAAAGTCATGCCTGAATTGTTCGTAGCAAACTGCTCCGGGCTGAAGAAAGGAAAGCTTGATTCCAGTATCCTCGAATGTTTTGGTGTCATAGAGTAATCTCCCCCCAGGAAGGTTAACATATTGATGTGCTGTCAGTTCTCGGCAAATTGCCAGAACCTTGCCCTGTGAGCGCAACTGGTTATCTTTTGCCAAGCTAGAGGAAAGAAGCCACTGCATCTGCAAACCGAGATATCCGGCTACTATTTTTAGTCCGGCACCGAGATATCCGGCGAGATTCTTATCAGGGTGCGTCATTACCTGTTCAATAATTGGGAAAACATCTTTGTAGTATGGTGCTTTACTATAGTTATGCTGAACACTTTTCAAAATTTTACCATGATCGTCTCCGACCTTGATCTGGTTGATCAGCACATTTGGACTGGCGTTGTTAAGCGGCAAAGTAAAGCGCTGATTTTCACCTTGAGCAAGCATAAAATTGCGGTTGATCCAACCACCCTTAATAAAATTAACATCGTCATATACGACAAAGGCGTCCACTGCGTGTATCAGTTGAAAATAGCCGATATAAGGAAAAAAATATGGCTGCATGATGGCAAGTTTCATCTGGATGACCTTTTATCTTGAAGTGATATAGAGCACGCTTTGCGGAGTAATCCCGCTTCGCCGAAAGGTCTCTGCGCCAAACGAGTTGATGCCATAAGCGGTGAGCTTTAATCCGGAATCAAGCACCCGTTCGACAAAACCGCGTTTTGAATAGGAACGGATGTGATCTCCTTGGCCGAACCTGCGCCAGCGTTCAGCTTCACTGGTTTCTGCGGGATCTTCGTCAATTGAAATGGCGTTGAGCTGAATAGGCACCATCAGAATCCCCTGACCACTCGACTTCAGAATGCGCAGCAGCTCAGAAAGGGCCTTGCGATCATCCGACACATGCTCAAACACATGGGAACAGATAAAAAAATCTACCGAGTCATCATTCAGCATGCTCAGGTTTGTGATGTCTGCATGATAATCAACCCCGCTCATTGCAATATCCACGGTAAAATAGGAAATGTCTAATAAAGTCCGAATATAGCCTGAAAGCGGCTTAGATGGCGCAAAGTCAATAAAGAGCTGTTTTTCAGCTGTCCTGGGGGATTGAACAAAACGGAAGTTCAGGTAGAGCGCGTAAAGCCGATCACGATCTGTGGCGTTGCAGTTTGGACAAGAGTAGTTACGCCAGTTGAGTGTTTCTCTGTTATCAAAATCGACGCTTCCTCCGAATTTAAGCAACTGCTCCAGATAATAATCGGGAAGGGGCAAAAAAGAATCAACTTCGGAGTTACATATAGGGCAAATATAATTATCAGACACAGGCGTAATTCCCCTTTGTTATCCGTAAAACACTAAACGAACTGGATTCAAGCCATATTTTTCAGTTTCCCCCACCGACTCCCCATCTGCGATGGACAAAACCTTCTGCTACTCGAAAAACAAGACGATCTGTAAGTAATCCAATAAAGATAATTATAATCATTGCCGCTACAACAAGCGCCATGTCGTGGAGTTCGCGTCCCATCATGAGGGTGGAACCTATGCCGCTGGTGACATATAGAAGTTCTGCTGCCATGAGTGAGCGCCAGGCGAATGACCACCCGAGTTTAGCGCCGGTCATGATGGCTGGCAAAGATGCGGGGAAAAGAATGTAGCGGTAGAAACGCCATCCGGTGGCTCCGAGAATTGGAGCTGCTCTAAGGTACAGAGTGGGTATGTTTTTTACGCCATCTCTGACCGCAAGTATCAGCGACATGAGTGAGCCCATTATGATTACAAACTGCATGGCAGTTTCGCTCAGACCGAACCAGAGAACAGCGAGGGGAAGCCAGCAGATGCTTGGGAGAGCCTGAAAACCGACGGCAAGACTGCCAATGGTATCGTCAAGTAGCTGCTTTCTTCCCAGCAGGAGTCCGAGCGGGATGCCAATGATCAGAGAGGTCCCGTAACCAATGCACAGTCTCTGCATACTGTCTTTGATTGCAGTGGTCAATGTGGCGTCGCGAATGCCCAGCACCAGCGCGTCTGCAACCTCTTTTGGCGGCGGAAAGATTACATCACTCCAGAGTTCCAGAGATGAGACTACCTGCCAAAGCCCCAGCAAGAGGGCAAAGAAGGCAAGCCTGACAGCTCTACCTCTCCAAATCTTGTAGCCGGTGGCAGAAAGACGCAATCTTGAAATCTCTGCTTTAACCCCCTGTTCAAGTTGCAATGTCGGCCTCTGCTTCACCCGCTTTTAATACTTCCTGACGCAGATCATCCCTTATTTGTGATGCAATATGAACCACTTCAACATCTTCCAGAAAGCGGTTTCTTGGTAAATTAACCGGATATTCTTTGAGTATGGTACCTCCTTTTGCTGACATTAGTATGACTCTTGTTCCAAGTCTTACCGCTTCGCGTACATTATGAGTGACAAACATGATAGTTTTCTTTGTTTGTTGCCATACCAGTTCAACTTCCTCATGCAGCATATCTCTTGTCTGTGCGTCAAGAGCGGCAAACGGTTCATCCATGAGAAGTATTTCTGGATCCATGGCAAGGGCTCTGGCAAGGGCAACCCTCTGTTTCATGCCTCCGGAGAGTTCATGTATCCAGGAAGTTGCAAAGCGGGTTAAATTTACGGTCTTCAGCAGTGTTGCTGCGCGTTCCTCACATTCTTTTTGTGAAACTCCTGTCATTCTCAAGCCAAAGGTAATATTCTGGGTTACATTCAGCCAGGGGAACAGTCCATGATCCTGAAACATGACAAATCGTTGAGTTGATGGGCCGCATATTTTCTTGTTGTTGATGAGGACTTCGCCCATATCAGGAGGTTCAAAGCCCGCTACAATATTCAGAAGAGTTGATTTGCCGCAACCGGAGGGACCGACAACGCAAATGAACTCTCCATCTTTGATGGTGAGATTGAAGCCACTAAGTCCATAAACCGGACCGGATTGACTGAGATAAACTCTGGAGACATTTCTTAGATCAACTTTAGTCATCAGATTTCAATTGTCCTTAATGGGTGGTAAAGATTTTTGTTTAAGCACTTGATTCAAAAGTCGCAGGTCAACAAGTTTATTCAGTCCGTTGGAAAGATCTGTTTTTCTGGGTAGATAGCCTAAAGTTTCCGCGCGTTGAGCTGAAATCATCAAGGTTGATATCAAAGGATCATATGTTGTTTTAACTCTCGAAAAAGCTTCGAGAAGTACTTTGTCTGGAATCGGTTTGCCGACCAGTACGGCAAGCTGAGAGTTAAGCCTTTTCATTGCTTCCGTTTTGTTTTTGCCAATCCAATCTGTTATCTCGACGTGGGCATCCAGAAATCGCTTAACGGTATCAGGATTTTTTGCATAAAAGTCTGATCTTACGACAACAACGCCTGTACTGAAACGACCACCCGGCCAGAGCGTTCTTTCATCCAGATAAATTTTAGCGCCACCCTCCTGAAGCAGTCTGGTCGTCCAGGGTTCTGGGACCCATGCGCCATCAAGCTTGCTCTGCTGAAACAGCATAAGAATATCAGCATTTTTTATCGGCACTACCTGCAGGTCGCGGCCATGAATCATGCCGTTGTTTTTAAGCCAGAAGCGAAGCGCTACATCCTGGGTATTTCCTAACTCTGGAGAAGCGATTCGTTTCCCTTTGAAATCAATTGCTGAAGAGATACTGGCGTTTTTGGGTACAACCAGAGCGGCACCGCCATCAGAGGAACCGGCAATGATTGTAAGAGCCTTCCCTTTGGATCTTAGGAACGCGTTAATAGCGGGGTTGGGGCCTACATAAGCGATATCTAGTTGGCCTGCAATAAGAGCTTCCATTTCGGATGGGCCGGCGTTAAATACCTTCCAGTCCAGAGGAACGCCCATTTTTTTCTCATATATGCCAAGTGAACGTCCGATTATCGGTTGAGCATGAGTAATATTCGGAAAATGTCCGATCCTCACCTTTTCTGCACACTCTGCTTTATAAGGAAATAGGGAGGTCACTAACAGGGCTGCAATTAACAAAACCAACAGATGTGAGTTGAAATGGAACCGGTTATCATTCATTACAAACCTTTCCTTCAGGGGGCTAATTTATTTATTAAAGCTTGAGAGATTATCAGGTTAAGCCCGTTGCCCGGTGCAGGTGCTTCCATCCCGGCAAGCTTAGTAAGATCCGTTTCCGCAAGTATACCGGCTGCAGATTTGAGCTGAATGACCCTGATGATATTATCATAGAGTGCATATCTGTAA
Source organism: uncultured Geobacteraceae bacterium (assembly GCA_903958085.1). Lineage (GTDB taxonomy): Bacteria > Desulfobacterota > Desulfuromonadia > Geobacterales > Pseudopelobacteraceae > JACRCG01. The sequence continues at coordinate 1,532 of CAJBRY010000067.1, read as the reverse complement.
TCTCTCAAAGCAAGTGAGTATGTCTGTTCAGCATTAAGGACGTCAATTGCGTTGCGGGTACCGATTTTTCGGCCTTTCTTTATAGCAGCCAACTGGATTTCGGCAGAAGCCTTTCTTTGGTCTAATGCTTTTATCATGCTGATATTGTAACTAAGATTAAAAAAAGCCTGCTTAACATTTTGCCGCTGTTGTTCCAGTGTCTCATCAAATTGATGCTGTCTCTCTTCCTCTGTCGCCACAGCCCGCCGAACCTTAGCCGCTGTTTCTCCTCCGGAATAGAGTGGCAGTGACATGGTCGCGCCGACAAACCATTGTCGTACCTCAGCCGTTGGCAGTGCGGCGGCTCCTCTATTGACGTCATAGCCGCCGGAAGCCTGAAGGGTTGGAAGATATTCCGATTTTACTGCTTTTCTCTGTTCTGACGTCTGTATTACTGATTCACGTGCCTGCCGGAGCACTGGTTGCTCTTTCTCTGTGGTTGTGACCCACCACTCTATGTTGTCCGGATCAGGCCCAGCTGGATTTTTGGGTATATAATTTACTACATCCGTAACCGGTTTACCAACCTGGCTTGATAACCTCTGTTCAGCAAGGCGAAGACTGCTCTCGCTTTTTGCAAATTCGGCTTCAGCACTATCCAAGCGTGATTGAGCCTCGTATACCGAAATAATATCTCCTATGCCCGCTTTGAGAAACGCCTGAGATTGTTCAAGTACCTGTTTTAACCGATTGATTTCTCCCCGCGCTATCTGTTTGTCAGTTTGAGCCTTTAAGAGTGAAAAATATGCATCTACAAATTTTACAATAAGATTTTGTCTGGCAGCCGCTACACCAGCTTTTTCTCCGCTTAATGCAGCCGCCGCAGCTGACAGGGAGTAAAAAGTGGGAATATTTACCAATGTTAAATTGGCGCTGACATTATAGTTTAGTGCAGTGTAATTGTAACTTGCATCAGCAGTGCTATAATCTGACAGTGACTGTGAGACCTGCTTTACGCCAGCGCTGGAATTCAGGTGAGGCAGCAGTGAAGAGCGTACAATCTCGGTTTCAGCCTTACTTCCACTAACTCTTGCTCCAGTCCGACCCAGAGCCGGGTCGTTTGCTTTGGCATAGAGGTAAAGATCCCATAGTGTTGCAGGAGGAGTTCCAAAACTCTGATCCCCATTTGTGTCAGATTCTTTGCGGATAACAAAAGTGGTTGTGGGATCTTCTGATGCGTAATCAGACTTAAGTTGCTTTGTGGCAGTATCGGTTTCAGGCCGAATTTTTTCGACCAATGACTTTCTCGCGGTAGATAAAATATCTTCATCACGTTTTATATCAGAGTTGCGACCCTGCTCCGCTTGAGTTGCCGCTTTACGAACTTCCAAGAGATCCTGTTCTTTTTTTAGAGCTGCTTTCCTGAGCGCATCTTTTTCCTCTTCAATCTTTAGCTGCTCCAATCGCTCATTAACAATTTTCTCAGAAGATTTAAGCTCACCTTCTTTTTTTATAGCCTCCAGAAGTTGAGCCTTCAGTTGTTCCTCGGTTTC
>CAJBRY010000066.1 GCA_903958085.1 uncultured Geobacteraceae bacterium | reverse complement strand
TAGCCGTTTAAGGTTGCGCTCTTTGGTTTCAGTCCATATTTTGGCTGTTGAATCCAAGTCTCTATTGATAACAGCATCGGCAATTACAGCATATAGTGACAAGCCCACACGCGAACCGCTTGCAGCCAGCAATGCATCGGCCGAGCGTTTTGCTCCCTCATCCTGCATTTTTCCCAAATTGGATATTGTGCGGTACTCCATGCCGACAATTCCGATAATGGTAAGCAAGAGAATGATTACGTTAACGATTATTTTTGATCTGATTGTTGCCATGGTATTACTCTCCTTTTTTTAGGTGTTGTGGTAACTGCAATATGTATTAACATCTTCAAAAGCAGATTGTTTGAATTCTTAACCGACTTTTCTAACACAAAATTCATAATTGTCAATTCAGCAAAATAATATTATTTGCCAAAAAGCTTCTTCACAGGTAATCCTAAATCCAGCATGCAATTTAATAAAAAAAGCCGCCATCAATCGCTTTAGAGCAGGAGTAATTTATGGAACTGCATCAAAGGGTACTGTTTGTAGATCCTTCCACCGGTTTTTATAAAACCAGAAAATACGGGTTTGACAGGTATTTCGGACCGGCAGATCTGGGAATTCATCTCGTTGAGAAGTACCGATCTCTGAATTTCGGGGTCGGCATCTTTGCCGGCTCAATATTCCCTGGTTCCAATCGAATGGTGATGACGGCATATTCACCCTGCTGGCAGGGATATTATATCAGTTCCATGGGTGGCGCTGGACTGGTATTTAACAATCTGGGCATCAATATGCTCAGCCTTGTCGGAAAAGCGCCGGCTCCATCTGTAATTTATCTCAACAGAAACCACGGCGAGGAGATAGAGGTTGAGGTCGTCCCCATACATCTGGAGTCAGTCTGGGAGAGTGGCAGGAAAGGAGTTTACTCGCTTACGGATCAAGTGTACCAGATGTTCGGGAGCCGTTATGAAAACGACCCTCGTATCCTGGTTACCGGCCCTGCGTCCCTGCATACCGATATCGGTGGAATCATGTCAGTACCGATTATAAAGAGGAAAATATCCAGCGTGGATACTTGGGCAGGGCGCGGAGGACTCGGAAGTGCAATGGTTCAGAATCATGGCATTGTGGCGGTCATATTTGGAGGAACTTTTATTGACGAGGATTTCAGGGACAAAAAGGTTGCCGACGAATGGTTCCAGAACAAGTATAACCTCCGCCTGATGCACAAAGATCTGGAGACGACAAGCAAATACCGATATGACGAAAAGATCGGCACCGGCGGCACTTTTGGTGTCAATTACGCAACAATGGGTGGCAGAATCATGGCTTTCAACTACCGAACGGTATTCCAGTCCGAAGAGGAGCGGCAGTCGATCCATAAACGGTTCATCCTTGATCATTATCTCAGGCAGTTCAATGAGGAAACCATTGCGGCAAAACAGCAGGCCAACTGTGGTGAGCCTTGCGTTGCCGTGTGCAAGAAGATGAACGGGGAATTCAAGAAAGATTACGAACCGTACCAGACTATGGGGCCGCTTTGCGGCATCTTTGACCAGCGAGCAGCCGAAAAACTGAATCATCATTGTGACGCAATGGGTTTCGATGCTATTTCCTGTGGTGGGGTTCTAGCCTGGTTGATGGAACTCCTATTGGAAGGAAATCTCACAATGGAGGAACTTGGCGTTACGCGTATTCCAAAGTGGGATGTCACGAATTTTGATATTATTGCAGATTCGATGCACAATGCGGAACTTGGCTGTGAATTGATAGATTCGATCCTCGAACGGCACGGAATTCTTGATTTCAGAGAAGGAGTAAGAAAATGGAGCCGCACGAATTCAGCCGGCAGGCAAAAACCGCTTAGTGAATCGCTTGTTTATATTGCCTTCAGTAGGCGTGGGTGGATGGTTCCAAATCAATATTGGGTAGCAGGCGCACTATCTCCAATGACCATAATGGGAAAATACTACATGGTCTACAGCAATGATTTTTTATCACCGAGAGAGCTTGGGAAAAAATGTGCGGAAAGGCTGAAGAAGGAACTTATTTTAGATAATCTCGGGATTTGCCGCTTTCACAGAGGTTGGGCCGAGGAATTGCTGCCAGATGTTATGGGATCGTTGTACGACCGGAAAGTTCAATTCCTGCATTCAATCAATGTCCTTGCGAGTCGCCTTAACAGCCGTAACTGCCCGGTTTTCTGGGAATCGGAACGGAATATCGATTTTGTGCACACCTTCCTGAAAAGAAAGATGAATGTTGATAAAGATCCTAATCCAGAGCTTGTCGCATGGGTTGAAAAGTTTGACAGGGATAAACTGGAGGGGGCGAAAGAGTTCTGGTACGAGATGCTAAAGGGAATTGATGAAAATCTGCTGGAACTTTATTGAAATAACAAACTCAACAGTAGCGATCATTAATGGCTACTGCACAAACGACTGCACAATCCGGGGGAAAAGACATGAAAAAAGGGGTTAGCTTTTTGAGCTAACCCCTTGATTTCTTTTGGAACGGAAAACTGGAGCAGAAAAGCTAATAATATTAATTAGCTATGCAGTTTAATCTTTTATTATCTTTTGCCTGCGATGGTAATTATCTGAGTTTGCAGTTACTTGAATAACGTCACCATACCGTCATCTAAATCGTACTTGGCGGATACTATCTTGATCTTTTTCGCATCTACCAGATGTTTGAGAATCTTGGATTTCTTAGTTAAGTTGCTGGCTACTGTTTTTGCATTAGCATCAATTACACATTCCACAAAATCACTTTTCTTTGTTTCGACGCATTTTTTTTCACCCTTACAAGCATCGCAATCTTTTTTAGCCAGCTTTACATTTGGCTCAATAGCTTTGACAATTGCATCAATGTTGGCACTGCCGGTACTCTTCCCTTTTGAATCTACGGTAGCGGTAACAGCTCCGCAACGTTCATGCCCCAATACCATAACCAATGGCGAACCCAAATGTTCGGCAGCATATTCAATACTTCCAAGAACAACTGGATCAGGAATGTTTCCAGCAACTCGCACTACAAAAATCTCACCTAAGCCTTTATCAAAAATTATTTCTGGCGGTAAGCGGGAATCAGAACATGTAAGAATGATAGCGTAAGGTTTCTGGGATCTGGCTAACGAGGTTCGAGTTGCAGAATCACTCATGGCTTTATTAGTCATTTTGTTCTCAACATAATTCTTGTTACCATCCATAAGTTTTTGCAGCGCTTCGTCAGGTGAAAAGCTTGGCCCGCTATTTGAGCTTGCAAAAGCGATCCCGGCGACAAAGACGGCAAGACCCATTGTTACGGCAAATTTTCTCATAGTGCTTTTTCTGAACATTTCATTCTCCTCCATTTGAATAAAATTCCTCCGGCAAAGTCGGAGGTCTTGCTATTTTGGGGTAAAGATTAATTCAGTATATTATTTTGAGTTAGTGAAAAAAGAGGACTCCTTAATAGTGACGAGGAATATTTTCTAGTGGAGACCTCCTGTGTGATTGCAACTTTAACACAGTTTATGGTGCCCACTTTTCTCAATCTAACAGACACTCAATCATCTTCAAGGTTCTGCTGCATTTTTCGGCAATCAATTCCATCAGTCGATAAGGCGAGTTTAGTCGTAAAGATCTCATACGCTACCTAAAAATACCCTTCAATTCTTCTTCAAGTTCACTCATGGAGTATGGCTTGCGGATGAATCCGGTTGGTGATTGTTCAGCAAATTGGAAACTTAACTCATCTCTGTTAAAGCCACTGGCAAGGACAATCTTGGCAAGTGGGTTGATCGTGCGGATTTTATTCATTGCAGTGATACCGTCCATGTTAGGCATAGTCAAGTCCATCAGTACTGCATCAATTTCATCAGCTTGTTCCCTGTATTTCCTGACAGCTTCCATCCCATCACAGGCGGTTATTACCGTATAACCGCAGAGACTGATCATCCTTGAACAGGTTCTTAGGACATTTTTTTCGTCGTC
>CAJBRY010000065.1 GCA_903958085.1 uncultured Geobacteraceae bacterium | reverse complement strand
CTCCCGGCGCCACACCACACATTAGCACCTCCATAAGACCTGCTTCCATCCTGTCCACCATTTTTTACGGACTGTTGTTTCTGCCCGCGCTCCTCGTAACTGGGATCTTTAACCATATTATCAAGCTGTTTTCCACTGGCATCATAAGCCGCTGTCTCACCCAATTTCAGCAAAACAGGATGTTTTTCAGTCTCTTGGTAATTCTGCCACCAGTCAACAGTTTTATCCGCCCCCATGCTTTTATTCAGATAACCAGAAAGCTTTCCGAAGGCCAGACTGATTATGCTTAAAACCTCCGGATGCACTGAACCTTTTTGCAGATCATAATAAAAAGTATCACCTTTATCATGGTTTTCGTATGCTTTGATTTCGGGTTTTTCCATTACCTCGAACTTATAATCCGCCAAGGCCAAACCGCTATCTACTGCTTGACGGGCATTTGCAGTTATCTCATCTACATCTGCCATGCTTTCAACTTCGATATTGCGCATCCGCTCTCTTGCCCAATAAGTTCGCGTCCCCAAAACTGCAAAGTCAAACAAGGCTTTAACAATTTTAACGCGTTCAGAAACCAGTTTGTCATCCTTGGCGAGGGTCAAGGCTGAATCCAGACAGGATTGAGCTTTTAATGCAGTTTCCACAGAAAGAACGGAAAACTGCTTTATGCTTTTAGAGTCAATTATCGAGGATATATCATTGCCGTATAGATGCGGTTTTCCGGATTTTGTCAACCATGCGTTGTAATCAGCTTCCAGCATTTCATAAAAAGATTTCATCTCCTTGCCGGCTACCCCATAAAATTTATCATAATATTCATTAAGCAAATCATCTTCCTTTATTCGCGGATCCCATATAAACTCCTGCTCAATATATCCAACCATGCCGTCCAGCGGATAAATACCATAAAACTCCTGATAAAAACTGCATGCGGGACCATTTTCAACGATATAGCGAATACGCTTCGCCGACTGATGCATATCAAGTTTGGGCATAATGAAGCATAAACCATTGTGATACAGGTAAACACCCATTTTATCAGCACCTGTTTTTTTCCAGTCATCCCACATTTGAAATGTGTTATAGCTTGAGCATAAAACAGGCATTAGCATAGGATTAAGTTTGACCGTAGTTGGCGGATTAGACATTGAACCATAGGACAGGAAAGCTATAATTTTGTCTGGAAATTCTTTGGCTACTGTTTCAGCAACCGTATTATCAAATTTGATGTAGCGGTCACATACGCCAATGCGATTTATAAGGTCAGCCTTTGGGGCATCCATGGCACGGCATTTTTCACAGGTGCAATCACCATAACCGTCATTCACCGCAAGATTGATTGCAAACTTGTCGGGATTGGCGCGGAAATAGTCTTTTATGGAATTTGACATAAGCTCAGAAACCCGGGGATTGGAAACACAAGGCTGCCAGCCGTTGGGATCAGGTTTGCCCGGTTCATATTTAGGTACATACCTCTTGCCATCAATAAGAGGAAAAAGTTCCGGTTCGTCAGCATGTTCACCGGCTTTCATCAACTTATAATAGGATTCATTGGAGGGAATAGTATAGTTCATCCGCCAGAAATCAGCAAAAGAAACCTTCTTATTCAAATCTCCCTGCGGGCCGCGGTCATCAAGTCCGCTCATGATTCGGCTCATGAAGTATGGCCAGTCCAGCCATTCAAGCTGAGGTAATTTCAAGGTGGCGTTTTTAGGCGCAACATCTCCAATTCCACCCGGTTCACCAGGCCAATAACGGCGAATGCCAAGATAGCGTTTCAGGAAACCTACAGTTCCAAGCATTGTAGCTTTGGGCGTTGCTCCTCTTATTATCAATGTAGTCGGATTAAGAGTTTTAACAATATATCCGTTTACATTAGGCAATCTACTTGAGCCATATTCCAGAAGAGGCAGTTCAAGAGCAGTTGTCAGGGAGATTTCCGTCTCCCCCAGATGTATTTGCGCTAAAGCAATGGGAATTTGGTTTTCCTTACATATGCGAAAGCCTGCACCGGTTACAAGTTTCAAATAGGCTTGCAGCATCTGTGCAGCTGCAACTTCATCTCTATTGTATTTTAAGGGAATCACCAGACAGCAATTTGCTTGTCCATTCTCTGCGATTGTAAAATAGTTCTTTTCCCCTTCTATTGGCGCAGATG